>CAZCKE010000076.1:0-12222 GCA_964499005.1 uncultured Tepidisphaeraceae bacterium | reverse complement strand
AATTTAAACGGGGGAGGACGGGGGGGGAGTTCGTGGAGCAGGGAATCCGACCGACGGGGCTGGTCGATCCGGGGATTTTCGTTCACCCGGCCCAGGGGCAGGTGCCGCATCTGTTGGATCAGATCAAGCAGCGTGCCGCCATAGGTGAGCGCGTGCTGGTGACGACGCTGACCAAGCGTTTGGCGGAGGATTTGAGCGCGTATATTCAGGAGGCGGGGATTCGGGGGCGATATCTGCACAGCGAAATTGAGACGCTGGAGCGGGTGGAAATCCTGCAGGACCTTCGCAAGGGGGAATTCGACGTGCTGGTGGGGATCAACCTGCTTCGCGAAGGTTTGGATTTGCCCGAGGTGTCGATGGTGGCGATCCTGGATGCCGATAAAGCGGGATTTCTGCGAAGTGAGACGTCGCTGATTCAGACGATCGGGCGAGCGGCGCGGAATGTGAATGCGAAGGTGATTCTGTACGCGGACGTCGTGACGCCGGCGATGCAGAAGGCGATGGATGAGACGGAACGGCGGCGCGTGCTTCAGATGAAATACAATGAAGAGCATGGGATTACGCCCAAAACGGTGGAGAAGGCGATTCGCAGCGGCATTGAATCGGAAATGAAGGCGCGGCGAACGGCGCGCGAGGCGATCCATCAAAATGCGGATCAATACGATCAATCTGAATTGATTCGATTGCTGGAAGAAGAGATGCTCGAAGCGGCAAAAAATTTGGAATTTGAACGAGCGGCACAATTGCGGGACAAGCTCAACGAGCTCAAAGGCGTTCCGACGATCAAGAGTGCCAGCAATTGGGATCCCGAGGTGACGGAATCGGATCAGCGGATGAAAATCTGGCGGCCGAAAAACAACGGGCGAAGGGCAAAGCGGGCGGCGAAGTGATTTATGGGGTTTAACATGAGCGTGCTATCACATTTTCCAAAATTTGAAGAGATTCGAGAGATCATCCAACTGGCCAAGCGCGAGGACTTGGGAGGGGATGACGTGACGAGCCGGCTCGTGGTGCCGGAGGATGCGGTAGGGGTGGGGACGCTGGTGCAGAAAGAAGTAGGCGTCACGTGCGGGTTGCCGCTGGTGGAGATGATCTGCCAGGTCTACGACGAGCGGCTGCGCGTGCAGCCGATTCCGGGATTTCACATGGATATTCTAGAGGGGCGGTTCAGCGATGCGCGGTCGCTGCCGCTGCTGCGGATTCGGGGGCCGCTGCGCTCGCTGCTGTCGGCGGAGCGGGTGATCCTCAATTTTTTGCAGCATTTATCGGGAATCGCGACGCAGACACAGCGGTATGTTCGGCGGTTCGAGGGGACGGAGGGGAAGATTTACGAAACTCGCAAAACGGTGCCGGGGCTGCGCGTTTTGGATAAATATGCGGTTCGCTGCGGCGGGGCGCATAATCATCGGATGGGGCTTTTTGATGGGCTGTTGATCAAGGACAACCATCTGGCAGCGATTCCGATCAAGGAATTGGCGGGGTTTGTGGGAAACATCGTGAACACAAGCCGGGCGGAGAATCCGGATCGTTTGCTTGAAGTGGAAGTGGATAGCCTGGAGCAGCTTCGAGAACTGCTGAAGGTGGAGGGAATTCAGATCATCTTGCTGGACAACATGGATTGCCCGCGGATGCAGAGTGCCGTTGAGCTGCGCGACCGGGCGGGGAAGAAGGGGAAATTGGCGCTGGAGGCGTCGGGCGGGGTGACGTTGGAGACGGTTCGATCTATTGCGCAGACGGGGGTCGAACGCATTTCGGTCGGGGCGATCACGCATTCCTCAACGGCGCTGGATATCGGGCTCGATATCGAGGATTAGAAGCCGCATCGCAGCCTCGTGCGTTGGCGGAGAACATCTGAGGTGGAACATACGCGAGGAGGTCAACATGAGCACCGCAGGTCTTTCCAAGCCGCGGCTGGAGCGAATGCATCGAACATTGTCGGGATTCGTCGAACGTCGAGAGATGCCGGGGCTGGTTGCGCTGGTGAGCCATCACGACGACGTTCACGTGGAGACGCTCGGCACGCTCGCGTTTGACAATCCAGCGCCGATGAAGCGCGACACGATTTTTCGCATCGCTTCGATCACCAAGCCCATTGTTGCCGTTGCGGCGATGATTCTGGTGGAAGAATGCAAGATGCGGCTCGACGATCCGATCGATCCGTGGCTGCCGGAACTTGCGAATCGCCAGGTGTTGAAGTCGATCTCGTCGCAACTCGACGAAACGGTGCCTGCCAAGCGAGCGATCACGGTTCGCGATCTGCTGACGTATCGCATGGGGTTCGGCAGCGTAATGGCGAAACGAGACACCTATCCGATTCAGAAATTGATCCGCGAATATCGGATTGGGGGCGACGGTCCGACGATGCCTTCGCAAGCGCCTGCCATGGATGAATGGCTAAAGAGGCTCGGGTCATTGCCATTGCTGGCGCAGCCGGGCGAGCGGTGGATGTATCATGTAAGCGGCGATGCGTTGGGGGCCTTGGTCGCGCGAGTGTCGGAGCAAACATTGGGGACGTTCATGCGGGATCGCATTTTCGATCCGCTGGGAATGAAAGACACGGCATTTTTTGTGCCTGGGGGGAAGATGGAGCGATTGCCCGGGGTTTACTTCTTCAACCGTCAGGCCAAGAAGCTGGATGTGTTTGACGACGCGGCGAACAGCGCGTGGCGGCACGAACCGCCGTTTGAATCGGGCGGAGGCGGCCTCGTCTCAACGATCGATGACTATTTCGCGTTCAGCCGGATGATGTTGAACAAAGGGCGGCATGGGCGCGAGCAAATTCTTTCGCGGGCGTCGGTGGAGTTGATGACATCGGATCAACTGACGCCCCAGCAGCGGGTGGGGTCGGAATTGTTTTTCGAGGATTATTCCAGTTGGGGTTTTGGAATGGGGGTGGATATCGCGCGGCGTGAAATCTACCACAACCCAGGCCGATTTGGTTGGACCGGAGGCTTTGGCACCACGGCGTACACTGATCCGGCGGAGGGAATGATCGGCATCCTCTTTACGCAGCGCACGATGGATTCGCCGGAGCCGCCGAAGGTATTCACCGACTTCTGGACGCTGGCATATGGGGCAATGGAATAGGCAACGCCCGGAGAAGAGACCACGGTTTGCACTCCTCCTTTATCGGTCCGTCTGACCTATCTGTGAGCCGTAATACATCGGATAGGGTCTGCGCGGGTTAAGTGGGCCATGTCAATCGTCGATGAGAGGGTCGTCGTACTTCGCGGGCGTGACCGTTTGTAGCGTATGAGTTGTTCGGTCATGCGATCGGTGGGCCGGTAATAAACCTCCCATCAGGATCAAGCGGAGCGATTGAGGCGATTCGCAGGAGCGTCCCTGGGTTGGGAAACGGACGCAGACCGCGGACGCAGACGTCAGGGAATACATCATTTGGAGGCAGAAAATGTCCGCTATCCGCAAAACGGCTCCCAAGGGTTTCACGCTCGTTGAAATCCTGATCGTCGTGATCATCCTGGGCATCCTTGCCGCGATTGTTATCCCGCAGTTCACCAATGCGAGCCAGAACGCGCGAGAGAGCAGCCTTCAGAGCACTCTCCAGACGCTGCGTGGGCAGATTCAGTTGTACAAGCTTCAGCATGGCGACACGCTGCCGGACCTGACGGGCGGCTGGACGCCGCTGACGACCGTGGTTGCCTACAACGGCCAGAACTTTGGCCCGTATATGCAGTCACCTCCGATCAATCCGATTAATAATCTCAGCAACGTTTCCGACGCCAGCGCGAACCTGGCGGGTGTCGGCACCATCGCGAGCTTGACGTCTGACATCAAGACTCCCGGCTCGGGCGTGGGGTTCCTTTATGACTATGAAGCGGGCGCGGGCAGCGGCCTGATTTATGGCACGGATTCGACCGGCAAGGCCGTCGCCGGCGCCAGCGGAAGCACGACCCCGTACTAATCGCTTCGCCGAATATTCGTTTCATCCTGAGTTCTCGCGACAGGGCGGATTCTTATCCGCCCTGTCTGTTTTACCGATGACGATAGCGGGGAAATGGCCCTTTTTCCGGGGAGAACCTGCGCGGCTTTCCCGGGGGACGAATTTCCCGGACTGAATTTGGCGAGGCATGTGTGACTCATACCGGATTGAATCTCGAACTGCCCGGCTCGCGGCCCTTCCAGCCAGCGGCCGCGCGCCCGGCGTTTACACTGGTTGAGATTCTCATTGTGGTCATGATGATCGGGATCCTCGCCGTGGTAGTGCTCCCGCAATTGACCAGCGCGACCAAGCAGACGCGCGAAAGCACGCTCAGGGACGAGTTGCGGTATCTGCGCACGCAAATCACGGTTTACAAGGCGCAGCATCAGGATATCGCGCCGGGATATCCGCCGGGATCGCCCAACTCCACGCCGACAGCGCGCGAATTTTCCGATCAGCTGATGAAGAGCACCGACTTGGTCGGTGACATTGTCCAGGCGTCGCCCGGTTATACGTTTGGGCCCTACCTGAGCCAGATCTCCACCAACCCGATGAACGGTTTGAGCACGGTCCTAATGGTTCCCAACAACCAAGCCTTGCCGATGCCTGACGGAACCACGGGCTGGATCTACAAGGCGCAGACGCAGGAAATCATCGCCAATTCGAAAGGGGCAGACAGCAGTGGCCTCTCATTCTCCAGTTATTAATCCTCGCGTGGCGCGAGGGCAAAGCCGTGGCGTGGCGCGTCGGCGTAACGCATTTACGCTGCTGGAGGCGATGATGGCGGCGATTGTCCTGGCCATCCTCGTATTGGGAGTCTGCACGACATTTACCAGTACCTACCAGCAGGCACTGAGCACGCGCGCTGCGGGGACCGCGGCGATGCTCGCCAGGCAATTGGCGGATGAAATCACCTCCAAGCCGCTGGTGGACCCGAGCAGTGGATCGGAGAGCCTAGGCCCGGGAACGGGCATGACCAGCCGCAGCCAGTACACGCACGTGACCAATTACGACGGGTACAGTGACAGCAGCAACAGCATGCCGCTTTTGGGCGGCGGATCACTCGATGTGACCTCGGCGCAAACTTATAACCGGAAGGTCAAAGTGGTCGTCGGGGCCAAGGCGTCGGTGGATACGGCGTCGCCGACGACGGATTTCGCCGTCGTCACGGTGACGGTGACGGCGCCGGATGGGCAGAGCGTGGCGATATCGAAATTTGTGGTCAACGACCCGGTGAGCCGATGAATTTGCGATTTGCGATTTGCGATTTGCGATCGGGAGAAGAGCGCGACGTTGCCGCGCTTGCGATTGCCTTTCAATCGCAAATCGCAAATCGCAAATCGCAAATGTTCCGCTCCGGCTTCACGGTTCTCGAATTGTCGATCGGCCTGGTGATTACCGCGATGATTCTGGCGGCCGTCGCCGCGATTGTGTCGGCGGCCGGGCAGGGATGGAGCGAGCAGAATGTCAGCCAGTCCACGCAGATGCAGGCCAATCAGGTGTACGCTCGTCTTCAGAAAGTCCTGGCCGCGGCCAAGTATGTGGCGCAGGTGACGCCGGGCTCCGTGGATGGCAGCGGAGTGGCCGCGTCGTTGTTTTTCTGGCGTTCCGACGATTATCCCGATGGGGCGACGATGGACGGCACGCCTCAGGTTGGCGAAATGGCGCTGATCCAACAGGATTCAGCGACTAAGACGCTGTGGCTCTATCAGGCCATTCCATATTCCCAAATGACCCCGACGCAGCTCACGGCGGCGGGGCTGACGATGACCTGGGCCCAAATGACCGACCCCACCGCGCCCGGCACGTTTATCAAGCTGAGTTTCGTGAAGGCGCAGGTCATCGGCGGACCGGGTTATACGTCAACCGGCTCAGGCCTGAAGGTCGTCGGCACGCAACTGTCCGTGAACGGCCTGAGCGGAACGAATCAGCTTCCGGTCATTGAATTTTCCCTGGGATTCTCAAAGGATGGCGAGAGCCTGACGTTGTACGGCTCATCGACGCTGCGTGGGCCGACCAAGCAACCGAGTTAAACGATGCGAACCGCCAATCAACCCATTTACGGGCGTAAAATTCCCGCGCGTCGGCGTGGATTAGCGCTGGTGCTGGTGATCTGCGTCATGACGCTGGCGGCGGTGATCGCTTATGCGATGGTTTCATCCAGCGTGCTTCAGGCGACGGCGACCAGCAATGGTCTCAACGCCGCGATCGCCGACGCGCAGGCGGAGTCGGGCGTACAACTGGCGATGTATTACGTCCTTCACCCGTCCAATGCGCCCAGCACGGCCAGCGGCGGAGGGATCACGTACTGGCCCGGCGGCAACAACATCACCTTCGCGACCTCCGGAGGTTCGGGCGCCACCATGCCGGGCAGTGCCAACGTCACGGTCGCGTATCAGTCGGCCAACGCGGTGAATCGAACCGTCAACCTGCTCGTAACCTCGACAGGCTCATCGGGTGTGACATCGTATGGGGGTGGAAGCATTTCGCGCACGATCACGGCGACTATCCAGGTGGCGACCGCGTATCAGATCAAACAGGCGGGGACGTTCAATTCCATTGCTGCGGGGGTGACCATTCCGATACTGGGCACATTCAGAGGTTCGCCAAATGCCATCGTCTCCACCTCACAAATCGGCGTCGCGCTGGGGGGCACGATCGACGGGGGAATCAGTGCCCCCGGGCTGGGATCCATTCTGGGCACGATCCTCAATCTGATTGGCGGGACCGTGCAGCCTCCGCCCAGCGGTTCGCCGGCGCCAATCGCCGGTACGGGCGGGAACCTGCACGACTACAGCACTTACACCTATGGCGGCAACACGTATTCGGCGCAGACGATTTCATCGTCGTCCATTTCCTCCCTGCCCGCGGTACTGCCGAGCAATCCGCTGGGAGTTTACGTGTACAACGGAGGAGCGTCGCAGACGCCGCTAGTCGTTTCGGGCAACAACACGCTCAATGGCACGCTGATCGTGAAGAATGCAAAACTTTCGGTGCAGGGGAATTTGACCGTCACGGCAGCATCAAACATGCCCGCGCTGGTCATCGATCAACAGTTGGAAATGGCCAGCACGTTGAAGAAGCTGACGGTCCACGGAACCGTTTACGCCGGGGCCGGGATCAAGGGCACCGCGCTTTCCGCGACGGACAACCTGACGATCGATGGGGCGCTGCTGGTCAATACCGGTGGAATTGTCAGTTACAACGGAGTGCTTTCAGTCACATTCAACTCGACCAATACGAGCGTTCCCGACCTCAGCACATCCAATCAGGTTCCGCAATCGATCAAGATATTGAGTTGGGCTCAATAAAAGTCTCGTCCCATAAACCTCACAGCCGGAGAAGTATCGTGAACAATCAAAGACTCCTCGCCGTCATCCTGGTCCTTCAAATCCTGATTCTGATGAACCAGTGGCTGGGCTCATCGGTGTCGACCGCGCGGGCCCAAGTGCCGGATACCGGCGCTCAAAACGTGCAAATTATTGATGAATTGAAGGGGGCGAATGAGAAGCTGGAGAAGATGATCTCAATTTTAGAGTCAGGCAAGCTTCAGGTGCGAGTCATGAAGCCCGATGAGAATGAAGCCAAGTAGTGCATCGGAAGTGGTGCGCACAGCGGAAGTAATGCGCATCGCGGCCGACGAATCGGCCCAGCGAGAGTTGATGAATGAGTCGAGGATTGAGCGAATTTCAGAACCACCATGGTTATCGGCCTTTGGTTGCCAAGGGTCGGTCGGCGTTCACGCTGGTGGAGATTCTGACGGTGCTGGTGATCCTCGGGATTCTGTCCGCCATCCTGGTTCCGCAGTTGGGCGGTCAAAGCGATTTTGACGCGGCCGCGGCCGCGCGGGCGGTCATGTCCGATCTGCTGTACGCCCAGAACCGAGCGATCGGCACTCAGCAAATGCAGTACGTGAGCTTCAACGTGAGCCAGCAGCGGTACGGATTGTACAGCTTGATGTCGCCTCAGACGGTGCTGACGCATCCGGTCAATCACAACAACTACGTGAGAACGTTTGGCGCGTCGGGCTTGAACAACATTGATGCTTCTTCCCTGACCTCGGCAAGCTTCGCCGGGCAGGCGACGATCGCGTTTGACGAAATGGGCGCTCCGTATTCCTACAACACCGCCACCAACAGCGTGACGCTGCTCAGCTCCGCTGGCACGGTCGTTGTGAGCAGCGGGAGCTATTCGTTGACGATCAGCATTGAGCCGGACACGGGAGACATGGGCGTTCAATAACCGCGGGATCGATCGCCAAAGACCCGCATGTTTGGCGCGACAGATCATGTTCAAACTGCAACGACGACAGATTCAGCCGATTGGGCTCGACATTGGGCACGACAGCGTCAAGCTGCTTCAGCTTGAGGTCGTGGGCGATTCGCTGCGTGTCCATGCGGCGGCGCGGCAGGTTCTGGATGTCTCCAGCCATGCCGACCCGGATTTGGTCAAGCACAAGGCCATTGAAGCGATCATTGAGCTGATGCGCGGGGACGAATTTCACGACCGGCAGGTCGTGGCCGCGCTGCCGCGGCAGATCGTTCACGTCAAGAATCTGCGGCTGCCACCGATGCCGATGGCCGAGCTGGCGACCGCCGTTCAATTCGAATCGCGAAACATCTTTCCTTTCGACACGAGCGAAGCGCAGGTCGACTTCGTTCCGGCCGGCGAAGTCCGGCAGGGCAACGAAGTGCGCCAGGAAGTCGTCGTGCTGGCGGTTCGCCGGATCGACGTGGACCGTTACATCGAATATTTGCACCGCGCGAAATTGGTCGTCGAATCGCTGGATGTGGAGGCGTGCGCCCTCTATCGAAGCATCGACCGCTTCGTGCGCCGCCGCGAGGACGAGCAGGAAGTGCACGTGCTGATCGACATGGGCATGCAGCGCAGCCACGTCGTGATTGGGCGGGGACGGGAAATCAGTTTCTTCAAGCCGATCGACGTCGGCGGCGCCGCGCTCAACGAGGCGGTCAGCCGCAAGCTCGCGATTACAGTTGAGGAAGCACGTGCCCTGCGGCGACGGCTGTGGAGCGACGATGAGAACACGCGTCGCGATCCGGTGCGCCAGGCCGTCCTCGATGCCACGCGCAGCACGATGGAAAATCTGGCCAAGGAGATTTCCCTTTGCCTGCGATATTACTCGGTGACGTTTCGCGGGCAGCGCCCCAATCGGGTGCGGCTGCTCGGCGGGGAGGCGGCCGATCCGCAGCTTCTTTCGACGCTGAATTCCGTGCTGAACGTGCCGGTCGAAGCGGGTTGCCCGCTGTTCAGCGTCGATTGCGCGGCGATGAAAAGTTTTAATCGCGCCGGCCCCTCGGGCGAATGGGCATTGGCCCTGGGCCTGGGGCTTCGGCGCACCGAGAAGGTGTTCGCGCCGATGGACGGCACCCCGCGCGGCCTGCTGGGTTCCCCGCCGGCCAGCGCGCCGGCGGAGGTCGTCGATCTCAATGCCTCGATCGGGCCCAACGCCGATCAGGCGGCCAAACAGGACCAATTTGCCGCCGTCCGCCGGGCGACGCAGGCCACCGAGGTGACCCATGCGTGACCTCGAATTTCTTCCCGACTGGTATCCGATGCTCCGCCGCAAACGGCGGCTGGTCATCCTCGAAACATGGCTCGCCGGCGCCGTCGTGGGCGTGCTGGGATTGTGCATGATCCTCCTGCAGCGCAACGTCCAGGCGGCGGGCGGAGTTCTGGGCTCGATCCAGGGACAGATGAGCCAGGCCGACCTGGAACTTCAGCATCTGAGCGAGATGCAATCGCTCAAGCGCCAGATGTCGCAGCAGGCGCAAATCCTGACGGCGCTGGGTTTGCACGTGCCGACGGCGCGGCTGATCAACGCGGTTGAAGCCGTCATGCCCGAAAAAATGGCGCTGCTGGATTTCACGGTCAATACGGACGAGCGCACCAAGCCGCAGACGGCCTTGGCCGCCGCTTCGGGAGCGCCGCCGCAGATGGATCGCCATCTGCATATCCGGATCCACGGCGTGGTTCCGACCGACGCCGATCTGGGCGATTTTCTGGGGAGCCTCGCGTCGATTCCGTATTTCAGCGATATCGCCATGCCGTATTCGCGCCCCTGCTCGCAGAACGGGCACACGATGCGTGAATTTGAAGTCACCTTCGCGATCAGCCTCAATGTAGAGGATCACTAACCCATGAGCGGTACGCTGGACATGACACATACGACGACCCCGTCGCTCAAATCACAAATTGCGTGGTGGGCGCGGGCGCAATATGCGTTGATCGGGATCACCGCGGCGCTGGCCGCGCTGTTCTACTTCGAGGGCTATCGGCCGCAGGTCGCTCGCGAACGCGAATTGCTGGCCCAGATCGCGCAGATGCAGCACGATCTTCACACGAACCAGACGCAGGCCAGCCGGCTGCCCGCGGTCGAGGCCGACTTGCATCATCTCCGCGCGCAACTGGCGGGATTCAAGAAACTGCCGGCCCGGCCCGAGCTGGGTGAGTTCGTCAACCAGATCACGCTGATCTCGCACCAGACGAACATGCACAATCTTTCGTACACGCTGACGGCCGCCCCGCGCCCGCGCGACCAGTACACGGAACAGCCGGTCACGCTGAAATTCGAGGGGGATTTCCTCAGCGTGTTCGCTTTCGTGCATCAGGTCGAAAACCTTCAGCGGCTGACGCGAATTTCAAGCATTGTGGTGCACAGCCAGGACATCAAGGACGGTTTGGTGCACGTCGATATGTCGATGGACTTGTATTACTCCGAGGGATAAATGGCCGACGGTTCCAGCACATTCTGGTCCGAAAAAATCGTCAAGCCATTCCGCGCTTCGCCCCAGAAGAGCGCCATCCTGGGCGGTCTGGGCGTCCTGTTGGTGGTGATGTGGGTCCGGCTTTTGGCGGGAAATCATGGGCCCGCTCCGGCCCAGGCCGCTCCTGCTCCGCAATTCGATGTCTCGACGATCGGCGACGATTCCTCGGGGGCCGATGAGCGGCATGCCGCGTCGCAGGCCCCGTCGTTTTTGCAATGGACGCGCCAGCCGATTGCGCCGGTTCAGCGAAATCTGTTTGCCATTCCATTTGATTATTACCCGCGCGATGGTTCGGGCGTGGCCAGCGAGTTATCCGACGGAAGCGGATTTTGGGACCAACTGGCAAAGTCGATGTCGGCCCAAGCCGATCAACAGGAACAGCGGCAAATTTTGATTGAGAACGTCAGGATCAAAGCCGCTTCGCTCGTCCTCCAATCGACCATCATGGGCAACGAGCCCACCGCGATGGTCGGCGGCACGATGGTGCGCGAGGGAGGCGAAGTCGATGGTTTCCGCGTCCTGAAGATCGAGGCGCGGCGGATCACGGTCGAGCGCGAAGGAGTCCAGCTCGAGATCCTCATGAAGTAAGGCGGTTTCTCGCACAACGCCAGACAGGCGAGAAAAGCCTCATCAGTGTTTGAGTTCGCCGGGCAAGCAAGCCGGCGGCATCGCAAGGATTGTTATGGCAAAGTGGAAGCGATCAGTCGGGCTTCTTTTTTTGGCCGCGTCGTCCGTTTATTCGCTTCAGGCAAGCGTTGGCGGTCAGGAGGCGCAGCTAAAGTCTAGCGATTCCGCGGCATCGACCGTGCGAGTGCTGGCCGAAGGGGCCGTCGCCGATCCCGCCGGGGCCGCGCCGTCATCCGCCCCCTCGCAGCCGGGGGCCGCTCCTCGCGTGACGATGAACGAGGCCGGCACCTTCAGCATCCAGATCAGCCCCGACACCAACATCGTGGACCTGCTTCGCCAGCTTGGAAATCAGGCGCAGGTCAACATCGTTCCCAGCAAGGAAATTCACGGAACAGTTCCCGCGATGGACCTGTACAACGTCACCGTTCATGAGGCTCTGGACGCCATCCTGCAAAGCAACGGCATGCACTGGCAGGAACGGGGCAAATTCGTTTTCGTTTACACCAAGACCGAATGGGCGGATATTCAGAAGGCCATGCGCGTCGTGAAAACCGAGGCGTTTCACGTTCATTATATTTCCAGCGCGGACGTGGTTTCCCTGATCAAGCCGGCGCTGAGCCCCGACGGCTCGGTGAGCGCGACCCCGGCCAGCGGAGCGGGCATTGAAAGCAGCAGCACGGCGGCGGGGGGCGATTCCTATGCGGCGACGGATGTCCTGGTGGTCACCGATTACGCCGACAATCTGGAAAAAATTCGCGCGTTAATCAAGGAGGTCGATTCGCGCCCGCAGCAGATCCTCATCGAGGCCACGATCCCCCAGGCCACGCTCTCGGACAACAACTCATTGGGGATCGATTTCTCGTTCCTGGG
>CAZCKE010000075.1:0-12233 GCA_964499005.1 uncultured Tepidisphaeraceae bacterium | reverse complement strand
AATCATCCAGCCCGCGCCCAATCGCTTTGAGTACCGCTTCTTTTCGCGTCCATCCTTTGAAAAACGCAAGTTGCCTTTCCGATTCAGGCATGCTCAGCAGCTCCGCTCGTTCCCGGACCGAAAAAAATCTCTCCGCGATATCTAAAATCTCGGGCACCGCCCTATGATGCTCCACATCGATTCCGACGCAATGATTCACCGCAAATCCTAGCGCGACCAAATCACTCGAATGAGACACGTTGAATTGCACGCGCATCGGATTTATTTCCGGAACCAAAAGCGGCTTTCCCTGGTCTGAATAAGAAAATCGGATCTCTTTAGCCGCGCCCATTCCATAATTTTGTAATGCAAGTCGCAAAACCGCTCGCCCGGTCACAAATCTCAACCGATCGATTGCAAAACGATGCTGATCCGCCCGCCGAAGCTCTTTTTCGTCCAGAACCGCGGTCATCATTTCCTCATTGATCGCTAATGTGCTGACAAAAATCTGCCAGACATGAATCGCTCCCTCTGTTAGTGCAATATGATCCACTAATGTATCCACGCTTTCCTATGCAAAGATAGGCTAACAAATCCGCTTATAAAGCTCTCCCTCATCGCTTGCAAACATCAGTCGCCAAAGAAACTTATGATCGGGAATTTACAGCTGGCCATTTTGGTTTCGCTACTGGGGTGCGACTCTCTCGGTTCCCCCATGTGCTGGAAACGACCGAATAAATGCTCCAGTCCGGCTCTCGCTATGCCTTGGGGCGATGCGTTTGCCTATTGTGACGGGCAGCGTAGTAAACGCCCCAGGTTACTTTTGCGTTGAACCTCTTTCCGAGGTATCTTTACAATAGTTGTTCTCCCGTCGCGATGCTTAATCGCGTCATCGATCAAAAGATACTGGGGTCTTTCAAATTCGAGTCACGTTTCGAAGAGTGGGAAGTCTGAACGTTTCGAGTTAGGCCAGAAGGAGTGAATACAACATGCAACCGGCTGTTTTGCAACGCGACGCGTTGCTCAAGCGCAAAGTCCCCATGCCTGATGGCGTCCCCGCTACAATCGTCACCCGAATCGCCTCGCACGCTTCGGCCGCGCCGAATCATCTGGCCATTGCTGATGACACCACTCGCCTGACCTATGCCCAGCTCGACCGCCAGGCCAATCAACTCGCCTCTCATTTACGCAGCGCCGGCGCGGGTCCGGAACTTTGCGTCGGATTGTTTCTCGAACGCTCCACCCAATTTATTGTCGCCGCGCTCGCCGTGATGAAAACCGGCGCCGCCTATCTCCCTCTCGATCCTTCAACACCGCTCGATCGTGTCTCGTTTATTTTGACCGACGCCGAGGCGCCCATCGTGATCACGCAGCGCAATCAAGCTGCCGCTCTGCCGAAAAATAAAATCAATGTGATCGAAATGGAGACCGTCGACTTCAACTCGGCAACCTCTCCCGTCGTCGTTGAGCCCGCGCTCGACAGCTTGGCTTATGTCGTTTACACATCCGGATCAACCGGCCAACCCAAAGGCGTCGAGATCACTCACGCCAATCTTCTCAACTTGATCGACTGGCATCAGAACGCTTTTAACGTCACCGCCGACGACCGCGCCAGCCAGGTCGCCGGCTTTGGATTCGACGCCACCGCATGGGAAATCTGGCCCTACCTCACCGCCGGCGCCACCATCCTGATGGCTGACGAAATCACGCGCCGCTCACCCCAGGCGCTTCGCGACTGGATCATCGCACAGAAGATCACCATTGGATTCGTTCCGACAATCCTGGCCGAGCAATTGGTTCATGCCAATTGGCCCCAGGACACCGCTCTACGCACGATGCTTACCGGCGCCGACATTCTTCATCGCCGCCCTGTCGCCGGCCTTCCCTTTGTTCTGGTCAACAATTACGGTCCTTCCGAATGCACTGTCGTCGCCACCTCGTGCGTTATTCCGCCCGATACCGATTCCAATGGCCCTCCGCCGATTGGCCGCGCGATTTCCAACACCATCGTCCTGATCCTCGATGACGCTCTCCGCCCCGTCCCCACCGGTGAGTCTGGCGAATTGTGCCTCGCCGGCGCTCTCGTCGGCCGCGGCTACCGTAATCGCCCCGAGCTCACGGCCAGCCGTTTCGTCACCTATACGCCCGCATCCGGCTCTCCGATGCGCATCTACCGTACCGGCGACCGCGCCCGTGTATTGCTCAACGGCGATATCGCCTTCCTCGGACGCCTCGACGATCAGGTCAAAATTCGCGGCTACCGCATCGAGCTGGGCGAAATCGTAGCTTCTCTCGATCGTCATCTCGGAATCGAAGCCAGCGCCGTCATCGTCCGCGACATCGCCGCCGATGCCTCCGGCGAACGCCAACTCGTGGCCTATATCGTCCCCAAAAATCCAACTCTCACCGCCACGGACCTGCGAGAGTTCCTTGCCTCCCGCCTGCCCGATTACATGATCCCGGCCCATTTCGTGAAAATGGAATCTCTGCCGGTAACGGCCAACGGCAAGCTCGACAAAACCTCTTTGCCCGCGCCAACCGCCGCGAATCTTCTTCCCAGCGCCGCATCCGCTCCTCCAGCAGCGACCCTGGCCGCCAACTCCGCTGCCGGACCCCAGGAAAAAATCGCCGCGCTCGTCGCCTCGCTCGTCGGCAAACCCTCCATCAATGTTCAGGACAATTTTTTCATGATCGGCGGCCACTCCCTCCTGGGAGTCCAACTCACCGCCAAACTCAAGGAAATGTTCGGCGTCAAAATCACCCTCCGCCAGCTTTTCAACGCTCCGACCGTCATTGCCCTCTCCGCGGAGGTCGCTCGCTTGACCGCGACCGCTCAATGATTAGCGTCGACGACTGATGATCCGATCGCGCGCAGGAAATGATTCAGGAAAGTGATCAGGGAGAACGTTCATGCAATCGCAAGCCTCGTCCGTGGCTGACCATCAGTACTCAGAGTCCGATCTGAGCCTTCAACAGCTTTTGGACCCGCAAGTCCTGGCCAATCCGTACCCGTTTTACGCCCGTCTCCGCTCCGTTGACCCCGTGCATTGGGATCCGTTTCTTCACGTCTGGATCGTCACGCGATACCAGGACGTCATCACCGTTTACACCAAGTTCTCTGCCGACCGGACTCCCACCCCCCAGTTCTTCGAAGCCATTGGCGCTCCCGAGGTCGCTCCCGTCGCTAACGTGATGGTCAAGCAGATGCTCTTCAAGGACGCCCCCGCTCATACGCGGCTTCGCAAGCTCGCCGGCGCTGGCTTCATTCCCGCCCGAATTCGAAAACTGCGCGATCAAATCCAGCAAACCACCGAGCAGCTCATCGACAAAGTCTACGAGCGCGGTGATGGCATCATCGATATTCTCGACGACATCGCCGAGCCTCTCCCCGCCATCGTCACCACCGGCTTGCTCGGCCTTCCCGTCGAGGATTACGCCCAACTGAAAGATTGGTCCATCCGCTTCGCGGAGATGCTCGGCAACTTCCAGCACAACCCCGACCGCCTCGGCGGCGTTCTCACCGCCGTCGAAGGCATGCAAGCCTATTTCAAAAATGCGATCAAAGAGCAGCGCCAAAATCCTCGCGACGGCCTCCTCTATGCCCTCATGTCCGCCGAAGTCGACGGCGACCGCCTCACCGACGACGAAGTCGTCGCCAACTGCATCGTCACCATGGTCGGCGGCCTCGAAACCACGACGAACCTCATCGGTAACGGCATGCTCTCTCTCATGCGCTTTCCCGATCAACAGGCCCGTCTACGCAATGAGCCCGGCATTATGACCGCCGCCGTCGAGGAACTCCTTCGCTACGAGAGCCCCAGTCAGCACACCGGACGCCTTGCGCCGGATGACGTCGTTCTCGGCGGCAAGCAAATCAAAAAACGCCAGGCCGTCATGGCTATCATGGCCGCCGGAAATCGCGACCCCGAACGCTTCCCCGACCCCGATCGTCTCGATTTCAACCGTCCCGACAATCGTCACCTCGCCTTCGGTTGGGGCGCCCATTTCTGCTTCGGCGCGCCCCTCGCCCGCCTGGAAGGTGAAATCGTTTTCGAAACCATCCTCCGCCGCTTCCCCAAGCTCGAATTGACCGATGCCAACCTCGAATGGCGTGAAAATTCCGGCCTCCGCGGCCTCAAGTCCCTGCCTCTCGCTTACAAAGCCTGACCATGAACGTCGCCGTTGAGCCATCCTCGCGACCTCCGGCGATCTCGCCCCCGAATCTGCGCCCCGCGACGCTTGACGATCTGCCTCAGATCGAGCGCCTTGCCGCCCGGCACAACATGGAGCAGCGCATCCACGACCAGTGGCTGAGCCTTTGGCTCAACAATCCCCTTTGGCTGCGCGTCAGCAAAACCTGGATCACCGGCTGGGTGCTTGAAGATGCCGCGGGCCGGATCGTCGGCTCCATCTGCAACATCCCCACACTCTACAAATTCCAGGGCCGCGACATCCTCTGTTCCGCCGGTCGCGGATGGGTCTGCGATCACGAATACCGCGGCTTCGCTCTGACGCTGATGGACGAATACTACAACCAGTCCGGCGTCGATCTCTTCGTCAACAACACCGTCAGCCCCGAGGCTATGCAAACCATGACCGCCTTTTGCATGCGCATGCCTCTGGGCGACTGGCAAAGCACGGCCTACTGGATCACCGGCTACCGCCAATTCGCCGCAACCGCCCTCAAAGCCCGCAATGCGCCGCTGCCCGGCCTGCTGGCTTTTCCCGCCGCCGCCGTACTGAAAATTCGCGACGTCTTTAAAGTAAAATCTCTTCCCCCAGCTCCCGCCGGACACACGATCGAAATGACCGAATCCTTCGATTCCCGTTTTGATCCCTTCTGGGACGAGCTGGTTCGCCAAAACCCCAATCGCCTTCTCGCCGCGCGTGACACCCGGACCCTCAATTGGCATTTCGCAGTCCCCATGCTCCGAAAGCATGTCTGGGTCTTCACCGCCTCCCGCAACGGCCGGCTTCTCGCCTACTGCGTCCTCTGGCGGCAAGGGACTCGCGGCGTCATGCGATTGATCGACTATCAGACCATCGACCCTCAAACCGATCTGCTCCCCGCGCTCCTTCAGGCCGCTCTCCGCCGCTGCATCGACAACGACATCTTCATCTTTGAGCACTTCGGCTGCGACATCCCCAAGCTCAAGAGCCTCGACGACTACGCCCCCTACCGCCACAAAATGATCGGCTGGCCTTTCTACTATCAATGCCCCGATCCAACCCTTGCCGCCCAATTGACTAATCCCCAAGTCTGGGATCCTTCCGAATACGATAGCGACGCGAGCATCTAATTGAGTTATTCGATGCGATTTGGTCAACGATGAGATGAATTTCACCATCATGCTCAAGGATGTGTTTTAAAAAATGAACCACCTCTCATTTTTTGAATTCAGGGTTTTTGGCGAACAGCTGTTGCTGAATCGCAAGTGCGGAAGCAGTCGGTGTCGGCACGGCAGTTATATAAACCTCTCCACCATAATCCACGATCGAAGCATCTAATCCGGCATCCAACAAGCATTCTTTCACAGGCAGAGATTCCCGCGAGGCGATGTATCGCGAGAAAAAGCTGCTGAGGTCCGTTTCGGCAACCGCTGACGCGGCGTTCTCTAGGTCGTTTGGGGTCCACTTTTTTCCCGTCAAGGCGAAGCGGGTTAGCATAAGCCGAAAAAGATCGTCCAATCCCTTGCGTCCCCCGGTCTGTTTTTGAATTATCGTGTCCAGGCAAAACGTAGCGACCCATCCCCCGCTGTAAATGCCGGGGCGGTTGTATGTTTTCGCTATCATTCCCGCTGGCATTGGAAGGGCTGTCTTAGCTCCCGCATCCTGTAATGAGATTCCATTAAATGGCGCCGCCCATTTCCAATAGACGTACATTCCGATATTCGTCTCCATTTTTTTCAGGAAGAGTTCCTTGTTGATGATTCCAGTTCGAACCAGGGTACGGTTGGCCACATATTCGGTCGCGCCTTCGGCGAACCATTCAGTGGTTCCAAAATACTCGCCGTCATCGTTGCCGACGATTAAATTCCCGTTCCAATGATGGAATAATTCGTGTGCGAAAAAGTTGGCCCATAGAATTCGGTTCTCAGGGATCACAGGGTCAACCGAGGTCATCGCCCCCGAATCTTCGTAGGCTTCACCGTTTTCTTCCGGTCCGCGAAAGTACGACAAGAGCACATGAAATTTCGGAGTCTGCGGAAAAATTCGCAAATATTCATGCAATATGGACTTGAGTGCCGGCTCGATCAGAGCCTTGGAGTCCTGCGTTGAGCCGGGTAATACCACCTTCAGTTCAAATTCCCCATCCACGATGCGAAAGGACGGGAACTTGCCCAAGACCGTGGTATTGTTAACCAGTTCGTTGTTGTCGCGAGCCCGGTAATGGCCGGCACCCTTGCTTTCCCAAGGCGTGGCGATTTCAAAGTTTGGCGGCACGTCGAACTCGATATCTCTGGGGCCCGGTGTGTCGCTCATTACGAATAGAGCACGATTCACGAGGTACAACGAATCGGTGAAAAACTGCCCGCCGCGCTGCGATCCTGTCTCAACCTTTCCCGTGTCGGTGAAGGACAGATCGGCGTCATAACTCAGTCGCACTTGCCCCGTGGTTCCCGCAGGCAGCAACCAGTGGCCCCGCCCGGCTGGCTGCAGATCCACCATTGTGCCGTTCTCGCGAACGAGCCGAAGATTCCTGATGAAGGTATCCCACTTGTAACCCCCGGCCGGATCATCGGTAAATACCGTGCCATTATTCGGGACGTCAAGCTTCGCTTCTACGGTCGCATGGAGTGGCTTATCGAACGTAAGGTGGACATGGTATGTCGTCGATTGACCCCAACAAAAGGTCCCTGAAAGCCAAAGCAACAGAGGCAATCTGTGAACAAATGCCCGGATCATGAGTTTGTTTTTCATACAAAATGAACCCTCGCCCCTCGACTAAACTCACGCATATGGCGCTTCAAGCGACAATTCTAGAATGAGCAACTCCCTCAATTATAGCGTTTCTGAAATGAAGATTGAATGAATGAAACCACGGATCAATGACTTCAAAATGGACCCGACAAGATTCGAGCTTGTAACCCCGTCTTAATCAGGCAATTTTCTGAAGCAGGCCGAAAACTCAGAGTCTCGAGCCCTGTCAACACCTTACCGAAATGTCGGCAACACCCGCTCGCAATCTCATGTCCCATGCGCTGGTTCTATTCCAGATGCCCGATCTTTCCCCGGTGCAATGATCGGCTTATCTCCGCCAAGTCTGCGAATAACCGTGTAAAATACCGGCGTCAGGAACAATCCGAAAAATGTGACGCCAATCATGCCATAGAAAACGACCGTGCCCAATGCTTGTCTCATTTCGGCGCCGGCGCCCGTGGCGATCAACAGCGGCAGCACACCGAAAATAAAGGCAAAGCTCGTCATCAAAATGGGCCGCAGCCGCAACCGCGCCGCTTCGATAGCGGCTGCACTGGCGCGCATTTTCGGATCGTGCTCTTGTTGCTGCTTGGCGAATTCCACGATCAGCACGGCGTTTTTCACGCTCATGCCCGCCAATACCACGAACCCGATCTGCGTGAAGATGTTGTCATCCAGTCCCCGGAAGAAAACGCCCCCAATGCCGCACAACAAGCACATCGGCACGATCAGAATAATGGCCGATGAAAGGGCAAAGCTCTCGTATTCCGCGGAGTGCGTCAGGAAGACGAACAGAACGCATAACGGAAAAATGAAGAGCGCCGTATTTCCGGCCGTCTCTTCCTGGTACGCCAGTTCGGTCCATTCATAGGTGAAACCGGAAGGAAGATCTTTCTTCGCCAGGTTCGCCATAATATCGATCGCCTGACCGCTGCTGACTCCCGCCACCCCTGCCCCGTTGATTTCCGCCGAAGGATAAAGGTTATACCGATTGATTCGATCCGCGTCGGTGACGTCCTGCAAGTCCATCATGGTCCCCAGCGGCACCATCGCCCCCGAGCCATTGCGGGTTTTCAATTGCGCGACGTCTGAAGCCAGCGCGCGATACGGTGCATCCGCCTCGGCAACGACCTTGTATGTCCTGCCCAGGTAATTGAAATCATTGATATAGTAGCTGCCCAGATAAACCTGCAGCGTCTGGAAAATATCCGTGACGGCCACATTTTCCTTCTTCGCCTTGGTCCGGTCCACGTTCGCATAAAGCTGGGGAACATTCGCCCGAAATGTGCTGAACAGCGACGTGATCCGCGGATCCTTGCGCGCATCGGCTATCAACGCGCTCGTCGCCGCCTCCAGTTGTTGCGGCGTCGAAAGCCCGGACCGGTCTTCCACCTGCATCTTGAATCCACCGGCCTGACCGATTCCACGCACCGGCGGCGGCGAAAGTACCAGCGAAAATCCTTCCTGCACCTGGCTGAACGCGCCCATCAGATGAGCCGACAGCGCTGTGGCGGATTCTGCGGGATTGCCGGTGCGCTCATCAAACTTGTCCAGCGGCAGGAACATCGTCCCCGTGTTGGTCTGATTCGTACCGGTCAGCAAATTGAACCCGGTCACGGCAAACGTATCATGCACTCCCGGCGTCTTTCTTCCGATCTCCGCCAACCGGCCGAGCACTGCGTCGGTTCGATCGATCGACGACGCATCAGGCAACTGCACTGCCGCGATCAGATAACCCTGATCCTGCTGCGGAATGAACCCCAGTGGCACCGTCTTGAATCCCAAAAAAGTTAGAACGATCAACCCGACATAAACCGCCAGCACAACAATCGATAGTCGCACGACGTGTTTCAATGTTTTGACGTATCCTGCATTTACCTTCTCCAGACCGCGGTTGAACAAACGAAAAAACCACCCCAACGCGGCATTGATGGCCCGGGTAAACCAATCCTTCTTTGCCGTTTGAGGCTTGAGGATCAGCGCCGCCAGCGCCGGGCTGAGCGTCAATGAATTGAATGCCGACAGCAGCGTGGAGAACGAAATAGTCAGGGCGAACTGCCGATAAAACTGCCCGGTGATTCCGCTGATGAATGCCACCGGAACGAAGACGGCCGTCAGCCCGAACGCGATCGCGATCACCGCCGGCGTGACTTCCTCCATCGCTTGATACGATGCTTCCCGCGGCGAGAGCCCATGCTCGATCCACCGATCCACGTTTTCCACCACCACGATCGCGTCGTCCACCACGATGCCGATCGCCAGCACGAGCCCAAAGAGCGACAGGTTATTCAGCGAGAATCCGAAAATCGCCATCACCGCAAACGTGCCGATCAACGAGACAGGAATGGCCAGAAGCGGCACCAGCGAAGCGCGCCAGCTCTGGAGAAAAACCAGCACCACAAGCGCGACCAGCCCGATGGCTTCGAATAGTGTTTTGACGACATCCTTGATGCTGTCGCGAACGAAGATCGTCGTGTCATAGGGAATGGAGTAAGCCACCCCTTTTGGAAAACTCCTTTCAAGTTCCTTCATCTTCGCGTAAATCGCATTGGCGGTGGCGATCGAGTTCGAGCCCGGCAATTGAAACACGGGGATGCCCACGGCCGGCTGCCCATTGAAATGCGTGGTCGTGCTGTAATCCGCCGCGCCAAGTTCAATCCGTGCCACGTCTTTCACCCGCGTCACGCTGCCATCGGCCCCGGTCTTGACGATGATCTCGCCAAATTGCTTCGGATCGACCAGTCGCCCCTGCGCATTCACCGTGTATTGAAACGGCGCCTTCCCCGGTGGAAGCGGCGGACCGCCGACAATGCCGGCGGCAACCTGCACGTTCTGCTCCTGCACCGCCTTAATGAAATCCCCCGTGGTCAGGCTCCGCGCCGCCAATTGCTCCGGATTCAGCCACAGCCGCATCGAATAATCGCGCGCCCCGAAAATAAATATATCCCCCACCCCCGGCAGACGCGCGAGCTCATCCTTGATCTGAAGCGTTGCATAATTGCTTAGGTACAATGGATCGCGGCTGCCGTCCGGAGAATAAAGCGCCACCGCCAGCGTAATGTCCGGCGACGCTTTCTTCACCACGATCCCCGCTCGCTGCACGTCCGACGGCAATACCGGCTGCGCGATCGCAACCCGATTCTGCACTTGCACCTGCGCGATATCCAGATTCGTGCCCAGCTTGAACGTCACCGTCAACTTCATGTTGCCGTCGTTCGTGCTCTGGCTCGACATGTAAATCATCCCCTCAACGCCGTTGATCTGCTCCTCGATCGGCGTTGCCACCGTTTCGGCAACCGTCTTGGCGTTGGCGCCGGGATAACTGGCGCTCACCGTCACCGTGGGCGGTGCAATCTCCGGATATTGCGCGATTGGCAGCGTGAAAATTGCAATGGCCCCGACAATGATCGTGACGATTGAAAGAACGACGGCAAAGACCGGTCGCTCAATGAAAAAATGAGCGAATCTCATGGTCTATTTCCAGTCGCCGACTGGGTGGAAGGCTCCGTGGCCGCGTTCATGCTTGGGTCCGGGGAAGCGGCACTGGTTGCAGGAATCGACCGCACCACGGTTGGCCCAGGATCGGAAAATACCGCCGGATCAATCTTGATCGTCCCTTCGACGGGGGCCACTGTTGCACCCGGGCGCGCGTGCATCTGCCCATTGATGATGACTTCATCCTCGGGCTTCAACCCGGAAACGATGGATCGCAATCCGCCAAACAGCGCTCCCAGTTGCACCACGCGCGCCTCAACTTTGTTCTCCGCGTTGACCACCAGCACGTTCCGCTCGCTCTGGTCGTTGCCTATGGCCGTGTCCGGCACCAGCAACGTCTGGTAACGACCGCTGCCCGGGACACAGAGCCGTGCAAAGTATCCCGGCGTCAGCAGCCCCGAATCATTTTGCAGGATGCCGCGGGCCCGTAGCGTGCCGGTCGTCGGATCGACATGGTTGTCGACAAAATCGATGTACCCTTCGTGCGGAAACCCGGTTTCATTGCTGAGTTGAACGTAGCATGGGACCCTTCCTTCGCGGGCGCTGGTGCGTTTCTTCTCAACGGCCAGCTTTTGATACTTTAATACCGAACGCTCATCGACGTCGACATAGCAATAAATCGGCGTCACCGATTGAATCGTCGTCAGCAGAGTGGCCTGCCCCGCTCCGCCGTTCACGAGATTGCCGACGGTCACCAGCTTACTGCTCGCGCGCCCATTAATTGGCGACAAAACCTTGCACCATTCCAAATTCAATCGTGATAATTCCACCGCCGCCTTTGCGGCCTTGACCTCCGCATCGGCCTGATCAACGGTTGCCTTCGCGTTGTCGACGTCTTGTTGGGAAACCGCCTTGTCTTTCCCTAATCCTTGTAACCGATCAAACGTTACGTTCGCGATTGCCATCTGCGCTTCCGCTCTCTGCTGGTCTGCGAGCTTCGCCTCCAGATCCGCCTTGAACGGCCGATCGTCTATCACAAACAGCAAATCCCCTTTCTTTATGATCGATCCCTCCGTAAAGGGCGTGTCCACGATCAACCCGCTCACCCGAGCCGCCACATTCACCGATTCCGGCGCTTCCAGATGTCCGGTGTAGGTGTCCCATTCGATGACCTCCCTCTGCACCGGATGCGCAACGGTCACCGCAGGCGGAGGCGGCGCCTGTGCCCCGGGCTTGCCGCCACAACCAACCAAGCTGAGCACGATCAATACACTCAAAACGCTGAATCCATACCCGCGCGGAGGATTCGCCCAATCTATTGGCGGGAAATCTTCGGTCGCTTTCAACATAATCAGTTGTTCCCCATAGCTAAAACTCTCCAAGAGGAGGAACACCCGATCAAAGCTCGGATCAGTCCATGAATACAGCGGATTCGCTACATCAGAGCAGCAAGAACATCGCGGATGCAATTGGTATCACTCGGCCGAACACTAGGAAGGAACAAAAGCGGAGTCAACTAAGTGACCGGCAGTGATAAGGCGAGAGCCAAGTGTTTTAGGCGGCACGGCTTGCGGATTTCGACATTGCTAAATGCATTACTCAGAATTCCCACCTCATTATACGACAGACCGACTTTCCAAAATCGATCCAATGGGCCCGACAAGATTCGAACTTGTGACCTCGTCCTTATCAGAAACGCCGCAATGGATTTGCTTTCGCTCGCAATCGCGAGTGCTGACAAGACTTTATGCACCATTCCGGCGAATTGCAATCTTGATCGATCCTACCCCGACCACGGCTTACAAACGCCGTCCGATCACTGGTTGGTGTGTACTGTTGTGTATTCGCCGCCTTGAGGAATCACACCGATTTTCGACGGACAGCGCTGCGATTGATCC
>CAZCKE010000074.1:9448-12341 GCA_964499005.1 uncultured Tepidisphaeraceae bacterium | reverse complement strand
TGCATCGATCATGTTAACTCGCTTCCGCACGAATTGCATTTGAATTTGCATCTTAAAAAACCCGCCCAAAGGTCACGGCAAAACAAACCCCTTAAGCCGGATCATACCCCCGCCCGCCCCACGGATGGCACCTGGCGATCCGCCCTATCGCCTTCACGCTCCCTCGAATCGCCCCATATTTGTTGATCGCGTCAATCGCATATTGGCTGCACGTCGGTGTAAACCGGCACCGCCCGCCGAGCCATTGCCCCAGCGTCGCGCGATACAGCAGCACCAGATGAATCGCCACCCATTGCATCAGATTATTTTAGCCCAATGCCGATGCACTTGAACCATCAAGCCGCTCAACAGACTCTGATATTCCGCCAAAATCAACGGCTCATGCGGTCGCACGACGATCACCACGTCATACTCCCGCGGCAGACCGTGCTGCATCAGCCGGATCGCCTCCCGCAGCAGCCGTTTGATCCGGTTCCGTCGCACCGCCGTGCCAACGCGACGCGAAACGCTGAATCCCCACCGGCAATGCGCAAGCCCATTAGGCAGCGAATAAACCACCAGCGGCCCGCGCGACTGCTTGGTCTTGGCGTCATATACCGTCGCAAACGCCAGCTTGCCGGACAGGCGGACGGTGCGGGGAAAAGTTTGCGAACGCGCCGGCATAAAAAGAATCGACCTTCACATCATCGCCCGGTTTTGCTCTCCCTTCCGCATGACGGTTGAGGGGAAGCCAAAAGAGGGTGGAGGGGTTGCAGGGGAGGCGGGAGAAAAAACTTGGCCTGCCGTGAGCTTGTCGAACGGGGCCTTATGGTTTGTCTCCCGCCTCCCCTGCATTGCGTTTCGACTTTGCATTTAAAAATGCCCGCCCAAATTCGCCTCGCACCAAAGACCCTTTCGCAATATTGCCGAACATTCGAACTTCGGATTTTCCTCAGTGCTCCTGCTTCTCCGCCAGCCACCTCTCCGCGTCCAACGCCGCCTTGCATCCCATCCCGGCCGCGGTGATCGCCTGCTTATACATCGGATCGGCCACATCCCCCGCCGCAAATACTCCCTCGACGCTCGTGGTCGTCCGAAACGGATCCTTGAGCACGATGAACCCCGTCGGATCAAGCTGCAACTGCCCCTTGAGAAACGCCGTATTGGGCGTGTGCCCGATCGCCACGAACATCCCCGCCGCCTCGAGCGTGGCCGTGTCGCCGGTCTTGAGATTTTTCACCTGAATCGCCGTCACCCCATGCTCCTCATTGCCCAGCACTTCATGAACCACCGAATTCCAGACCGGCTTGACCTTCGGATGTGCCAGCACGCGCTGCGACATGATGGGGCTGGCCCGCAGCGCATCGCGCCGATGAACCAGGTGAATATTGCTGGCATACTTCGAGAGGAACATCGATTCCTCCGCCGCAGTATCCCCTCCGCCAACCACGACCAGCGGCTTGTTGCGAAATCGCGGGAGGGCTCCCTCACAAACAGCACAGGCCGAGACGCCGTGATTTTTGTAACGCGACTCCGATTCCAGCCCCAGATAATTAGCGCTGGCCCCCGTCGCAACGACCACCGCCTCCGCTTGGACCATCGCCCCCGCCGAATCATGCACTGTGAAAGGCCGTCGCGAAAAATCGACCCTGACGATATCCTCGAAAATCGACCGCATTCCAAAGCGCATCGCCTGTTCGCGCATCGCCTCCATGAGTTCAGGGCCCTGAATGCCCTTGGGAAAGCCGGGATAATTCTCCACATCGGTCGTGAGGTTCAATTGCCCCAGGGGCAGGGTGCCGCGCAGGCGATTCTCCTCGCTGATCGCCCCTTCATAGACGAGAGGATCGAGGTTCGCGCGGGCCGCATACAGCGCGCACGTCCACGCCGCCGGACCGGAACCAATGATGAGCAGTTTCTCTGGCATCACCAAATTGTAGGTAAAGCCGTCAACTGAGGGAAACGGTCAGGCACTCTTGCCGCCGGGCGGCTCAAAAAACACCGTTTCCTGACCGCTTAACGCATGGCGGATTCGCTGCAATTGATCCGGCCGAAGCTCCGGCAGTTCATCGATCGCAAAATATCGCAGTTCCAGCGATTCATCACTGATCCCCAGCTTGCCCTCCATCACCCGGCACAAAAACGAGATGCCCACATACTGCACCTCATGCCCATTGGGATAAACAATCGGCTCCCCTGTCTGCACCGCCACCACCCGAACCGGCCTCACCTCCAGCCCCGTCTCCTCCCGCGCCTCGCGCACCACCGCATCCGCCGGCTCCTCCCCCGGATCAATCGCCCCGCCGATCGTGTACCACTTGCCGTCGTCGCTGGCCCGATGCAGCAGAATCCGATTCTGCTCATCGACGATCAGCGCGCTGACCGCCGACAGCAGCAACATCTCATTGCCGATTTTTTCGCGCAGATGCTTGATGTAGGGGGAGATGCCCATGGTTCACTTGATCGCCGCGTTAACCGCCTCCGTGACCTGCGTCGTCGTCGCCGTCCCGCCCAGATCGCGCGTATGGTTCTTCGGATTGGCCACCATCTTCCGGCAAGCCTCCTGAATCGCGCTGGCCGCCTTGGGCTGATCCAGAAAATCCAGCATCATCGCCACCGACAAAAACGTCGCGATCGGATTGGCGAAATTCTTCCCCGCGATGTCCGGCGCCGATCCATGCACCGGCTCAAACATGCTCGCCGCCTGCCGCGTCGGATTGAGGTTCGCGCTGGCCGCCATCCCCATGCCCCCCTGAATCGCCGCGCCCAGGTCCGTGATGATGTCGCCGAACATGTTCGTCGTGACGATCACGTCGTAAACGCTCGGCTTGGTCACCATGTACATCCTGCCCGCGTCGACGTGATGGTAATCCGGCTGGATGTCCCGGTAATCCGCCTTTAACCCCTCGAAACC
>CAZCKE010000074.1:0-9438 GCA_964499005.1 uncultured Tepidisphaeraceae bacterium | reverse complement strand
GAGATTGTGCGCGAATCGCAGCACGTTCGTCTTGGCCACCAGCGTCACCTTCTTGCGGCCGAATTTCTTGGCGTATTCAAACGCATACCGGATCGCCCGCTCCACTCCTCGCCGCGTGGTCACCTCAATCTGGTTGGCCACTTCATTGGGCGTGTTCTTATAAAGAAACCCTCCATTGCCGCAGTAAAGCCCCTCGGTGTTCTCCCGGACGATCACCATGTCGATATCATCCGGCCCCGCGTTTTTCAGCGGCGTCGGCACTCCCGGCAGCAGCCGTGTGGGCCGCAGGTTGATGTACTGATCCAGCTCAAATCGCATCTTCAGCAAAATCTCGGTTTCCAAAATTCCCTGCGGAATCTTCGCCGACCCGCGCGGATCGACCCCAACCGCGCCAAACAGAATGGCATCATGCGCCGCCAGCTCTTTCAGGGCGGTATCCGGAAGCGTTTGGCCCGTTTCCAGGTAATGCTCGCCCCCAAACGGGTAATACGTCGTCGAATACGAGAATCCGAACCGGCGGGCTGCTTCGTTCAGGACGGCAATACCGGCCGGCACGACCTCGTTCCCCACCCCGTCGCCGGGCATCACGGCGATCTTGAAATCCGCTTTAGACTCCTTGGCGGCCCTGGTTTTCGCATGGCTCTTGGCCTTCATTTGAAGCTCCGCAAAATAGGAGCGCCAAACGATAGCGACGTGCGCCCAGAAATAAAGTCCGGGAATCATGGCAAGGGGATCGCGGATTGACCGATGAATACCCTGGCGTAATCAGCAAGGACATACGCACGCCAGACAAGCCCGCCACGGATGTTGCGAGTTCTCGGACCTTGGCCATCGGAAATCGACGTGGAATTGCGTGACTCTCTTCACTGCTTGACGTGTCTCATAAGCTCGGGATTTTCAGTCTTTTCAGGGCCATCGGCAGAAACTGCGCCCCCATTCTAAAGGTTGCAGGTGGCTAGACGATAAAGAGCGTGTGGGCGGTATTGCACACGCCCGACTGGGGAACCCAAAAGCGCGTGCCGCAAATTAAGGGCCCGCGCTCGGACTGGACAGGAGAAAATGCGATGAATGCCACAAAAGTCAAAGATGTGCTGACAACCGGTGAGGTGGCCAAAATCTGCAACGTGGCCCCACGCACCGTCAGCAAGTGGTTCGACAGCGGCGCGCTCCACGGGTATCGGATTCCCGGCAGCAAAGACCGCCGCATCCCACTCAATCAACTTATCCGCTTCATGAAGATGCACGGCATGCCGCTCAACGGCCTTATGACCGGCTGCACCCGCGTCATGATCGTCGATGAAGAACAGGACATCGTCGAGGTCCTCGAAAAAATTCTCGAGGACGAAGCCAAGTACGAAGTCGAAGTCGCCAAGGGCGGCTTCGCGGCCGGCATCACGGCGGAAAAATTCCGCCCCCATGTCATCCTCCTCGATATGCACCTGCGCGACATCGATGGCAAGGAAGTCGCCAAGCAGGTCAAGGGAAATCCCGACCTCCAGCTCACTAAAGTCATCGCCATGAGCGGCAAGATGACCCCCGAGGAAGCCAAGGGCCTTCTGGGCGGCGGATTTGACGGATTCCTTCGCAAGCCCTTCCATGTCCGCCAGGTCATCGAATCCATCGAAGACGTGATGGCCGTTGTATATTGATCGAATCTTTTTCAACAAAAAAAAGCCCGCGGCGTCGAGCGAATCGAGCCGCGGGCTTTTCTTTTGAATCGTCTCTTCAGTTTAGCGCCGAGTCTTCAATCCCCTCCGTCAGCGTCGCTGAATCCGTCACCATGGCGACGACCGTCAGCAGCGGCGCGTTGTCAGGCTGATCGGCGTCGGCCTGCGCGGGCCCATCTTGCGCTGGTCTCAAGGACTCCGGCTGGCCCAGATTCCGGAAAATCTTGTTCATCCGCTCATCGATGATTTCGCTCTGGCGGTCCTGCTCGGCATTAAGTCTCAGCTTTTCTTCGCCCAGCATCTGCTCCAATCGCTCAACACGCAGCTTCCGCTCATCGACGCTGAGCTGGGCCAGCGCCATCACGCGCGACCGGACCGATTTGCGGATTTCCTGGCGGCGGCTCGGGTCGGCGCGAGCTTCAGTCATCAGGCCAAAAATTTCGTCCTCCAAGTGATAACGCTGAACATGAATATCCGCGAGCTTTGGAAAATGCTCCTTCACAAAGTTGTACGCCCGCCACTTTCGGATCAATTCCTGCTTGATCGGCGCGCTGTCGGGAAGATTCAGGTGGTCCAGGACCTGCGCCCGGTTGGGCGAATTGGCGTACAGAAAGGTCATCATGTCGTTCCACTCAGCCATCGTAAAATTGGCGCGCAGACGCCGGGCGGCAGGGCGGGCCGAGTCGGCCGCCGGACGAGACGTCGGCTCGTCGGCCGCGCGGCAAACCGAAACTCCCAAACCAATCGCGGCCAGCGCCACGACCGTCCGGCCCATCCTCTTCCAGCTTCTCATTGCTAAGGCTTTCATGAATACACCGTCTTATTGTTGCTTGGCGCTATTGTTCTCCGATTGCACGCCGTTCAGCGAAGAATCCATTTCATCCGCGGGCGGCACGATTGCCGCGATCTGCATGTCGGCCAATTCTTCCGACTCCGATAGGTTCAATGAATTGGCAAGCATCTCCAGGCCATCCGATGGACTCAGATGAACGATCGCGTTGGCCACGCCCCCATTGTCGTTGGGAAGCGGATCAATCTGATACGGCTGCTCCTGTATGTCCGCGCGGTGATTATTTACCGCCACGGGGTTCGCCGAGGGCCGATTCGCCAATCGATAGCGCGTGATCTGCCATCCCGCGAAACCCAACAGCAGCAGCGCCGCCGCCGCCAACCCTAAACGTGGCCAGTGAATCGTTAACGCCGGCTTGACCGCCGACGCGGCAATCCGCGGCTGCTTCTGCGGCGTCCACGCCCGCACCAACCGGTTCGCTTTTCGCTGCGCGGAGGCTTCGGGCATCAAGCGATCCTGGCGATCCAGCATGGCTATTGCCTCAGAGCTGGATTCCATCGCGCCGCGAATTTCTTCCAACTGCTGCCGTAAATCGGCGTCGCTCGACAACATCCGTTCGACTTCCGCTCGGTCCGCGGCTGAAAGCTCATCGGCCACGTACATCAGCAGAAGAGCCCCAGGGTCCAATTGTCGCAAATGGCCGCTCATGACGTCCTCAATTCCTTGCCCTGATTATTGCGACATCACCTGCTTGAGCCGCAAGATCGCCTTGTGCATTCGGCCCAGAGCCGTGTTCAACGGGCATCCCAGCATCTGGGCGATCTCCACAAATTTCAGGTCCGCGTAGTACCGCAGCAGCAAAACTTGCTTCTGATTCTCCGGCAGCGTCTCGATCGCCGCCCGGAGTTTGGCCGCCTGTTCGGCATTCTCGGTTCCGCTGCTCGCGTCCGGCGCCAATTCGCCCGCGATCAATCCCAAGCCCTCCTTGGCATTTTTTTCCCGCCCGCGCGAACGCCAGTGGTCGTTGGCCTTGTTCGTGGCAATGCGAAAGAGCCACGCTTTAAATCCCCCGCCGAATGACGGATCAAACCGGTCCAGATGCTCCAGCGCGCTGGCCCAGGTCTGCTGATGCAATTCCTCGGCCAAGTGATCGCTGCCGCTCAGCCGCCGCAAGTATCGCATCAGGGGCGGGCAATACTTCTTGACCAGTTGCTCGCCCGCGCTGCCGTCGCCGGCGCGAAACCGGCTTACCAGTGATTCATCGCCTTCGGAGCCCTCCGACGCGATGTCCTTGGACAATTCCACCTGCATCGCGCTAAGCTCCGGCGTCTGTTAACATAAACGTATGAAAGTGTTAAATATTGCCTCTATTATCCCAAGGTCCTGCTATTGAGCAACTAATGCCTGCACATTGACTTGCGCTGTTTATTTTGCACCGCCGCGCCCTGCCGTATAATCCCCTTCTTATGTCTAGGAAAAACCAATCCGCCCCCAAGACATTTGAAGAGGCTTTGAGCGAGCTGGAGCAGATTCTGGCGGACATCGAAGGCGGCCAAGTGGGCCTCGAAGAAAGCCTTGCTAAATACGAGCGCGGCAATTTCCTGATCCAGCATTGTCGAGGGGTTCTCAACAACGCGCAGAAGCAGATCGATCTGCTATCCAAATCGGCCAATGGCAGCCTCCAGAATGAGCCCCTTGAAGAGCCCGATGCGCAGTAATATCACCATTACGCCATGGCAGCTAACCGATCCGATTCATCCCTCCTGCCGGCCGATGCCTTGGCCATCCTCACGGATTGCGCGGCCAGCGTCACCGATTATTTCAAAAAGCTTCCCCATCGCTATCCGGCAGCCCCCCAAAAATTGCTCGAAGCAATCGAATACAGCTTGATGGCTGGCGGAAAACGATTACGACCGACTTTGGTTTTGGAATGCGCAAAAGCGTGCGATCATCACGACCGCAAATCGGCTTGGTGGCCCTCGGCTCTGGCGGCAGCGGCGGCCATGGAGTTGATCCACACCTTCAGCCTCGTGCATGACGACCTGCCCGCCATGGACGATGACGACCTCCGCCGAGGACGTCCGACCAATCACAAGGTCTTCGGTGAAGCCATGGCCATCCTCGCTGGCGATGCCATGACGACCATGGCCTTCGAAATCATTGCAACGGACGCCGCCCCCCCAGTCGCCGCGCGGCTGATTGCTGAACTCGCCGGCGCTTCCGGCCCCTCCGGCATGATCGGCGGCCAAGTAATTGACATGGATGACCGCAAACCCGCCTCACTGGCCGATCTGCAGCGCCTTCACCGGATGAAAACCGGCGCTCTTTTGACCGCTTCTTGCCGGATGGGCGCGATCTCCGCCGGTGCTGACGATCAAACATTGACCGCGCTCGATACCTACGGCCGCCATTTAGGATTAGCGTTTCAGATTGTCGATGACATCCTGGACCAGACCGCCACCGCGCAGCAGCTCGGAAAAGCCACTGGAAAGGACGCCGCCAAAGGGAAGGTCACTTACCCCGTGTTGATCGGCCTTGATGCCAGCCGCCAGCAAGCGGATGAGCAATTTTCTGCCGCCATCAAGGCCATCCACCCCTTGGGCCATCGAGGCGCCGCGCTACAGGCCCTGGCGGAATTTGTCGTCAAACGCAACAATTAACAGAATCCAACATTTGTCCCCGGCAGCAATTACGCCGCGACACATATGGACGCCGAAAGCCACAAACGGTAAAAAACTGCATTAGCCGGTCGGTAAGGTTTGCCTGGATTGGCATTTTCCCTACCCGGCGAGCGGCCAAACAGAGCATGGATGCTCGTTTCGCCTGGAGATCTGACATATGCCTTTGCTGGATTCGATCCGCGTGCCCGCAGACATCCGCCGCCTCTCCATGGACGATCTGGCGGCCCTGGCAGCGGAAATCAGAGAAAAAATCGTCCAATCCGTGAGCAAGAATGGCGGTCATCTCGCCAGCAATCTGGGCGTCGCCGAACTCACCATCGCCCTGCATTACGTTTACGATTTTGGCCCTCATCCTGCCGGACCCGATTGGCTCCTTTGGGATGTCGGCCATCAATGCTACGCGCACAAAATGCTTACCGGCCGCGCGGCGATGTTCCCCACGTTGCGCAAAAAAGGATCAGTTGGCGGTTTTCCCAGCCCCCTGGAATCCCCTTATGACCTCTTTGCCGTTGGACACGCCGGCACCGCCATCAGCACCGCGGTCGGCATGGCACGTGGCGAAGAGCTTCAGCACCGCAAGGGCAACGTCGTCGCCGTCGTCGGCGACGCCTCCATCGTCAACGGCCTGGCCTTTGAAGGCCTCAACAATGCCGGAACCCTCCGCCGGCAAATGCTCATCGTCCTCAACGACAACGGCATGAGCATCAGCCAGCCTCAAGGGGCTTTCAGCCAGTATCTCGAGCGAATCCGTGTCAGCACCACTTACGGTGAGGCAAAAAAACTCGCCGAGCGCTTCGTCGGCCGCCTCCCTCATGGCGTCGGCCATACCGTCGAACAAGTCTGGCGTCATGTCTCCGAAGGCGTCAAGAGCGCCCTTTGGCCCGGCCAGATCTTTGAAACCCTCGGCGTGAAATATTTTGGCCCCGTCGACGGCCATGACATTCCCGGCCTGATCGATCTCCTGGGCGAGATTAAACACGTCGAATCCCCCGTGCTGCTGCACGCCAAAACCATCAAGGGCAATGGTTACGAAATCGCCACCAATGAGCCGACCAAATTTCACAGCCCCTCGGCGTTCCAGGTCAACGGCTGTCGGGTCGAAATCGCCAAGAGCAGCGGCAAGTCGTGGACGACCGCCTTTGCCGATGCCATGATCGCGCTGGCCAAGTCCGATCCGCGCGTGATCGCATTGACCGCCGCCATGCCCGATGGCACCGGCCTCTCCAAATTTGAAAAAGAAATTCCCGGCCGCTATTTCGACACCGGAATCTGCGAAAGCCACCTGACCGCCATGGCCGCGGGAATGGCCAAGACCGGACTCCGCCCCTTCGCCGCAATCTATTCCACCTTCCTCCAACGCGCATTCGACCAGGCTTGGCAGGAAGTCACCCTCAATCACGTCCCGGTCTGCTTCTGCATGGATCGCGCCGGATTTGTCGGCGATGACGGCGCTATTCACCACGGGTTCATGGATCAGGCGTTTCTCCGCCCCTTGCCAAACATCGTGCTGATGGCCCCCAGTGACGAAGCCGAGCTCAACCGCGCATTGCGCCTCTCGCTGACGCTCGACACCTGCGGCGCCATCCGCTACCCGCGCGATAACGTGCCTGCCGCAAATTTCGAAGAAGTCATCGAGCAGCCTCTGCGGTCCGCCGCGAGCACTCCCTGGCAGGTTGGCCGCAGCCGGGTCCTTCGCGAAGGGCCTGACGCCTCCGTAATTGTTTACGGCGCGCTGGCCCAGAACGTGATGACCGCCGCTGAGCAATTGACCGCGGATGACATTTCCATCGAAGTAATCGACGCCCGATTCTGCAAGCCTCTCGACGAGCAGATGCTTGCCCGGGTCATTCGCCAGGATCATTCGGTGCTGACCGTCGAAGATCATTCCCTGCTCAATGGCTTCGGCTCGGCGGTCCTGGAGCACGCCGTGGCTCATCGTCTGCCAACGGCCCATATGACCTGCCTGGGATACCCCGACCGCCTGATTGCTCATGCGACCCGGGCACAGCAACTTGCCGAAGTCGGCCTCGACCCGGTCGGCATCGCCCGGAGCATCCGCAACGCCATTCAGGCCACCCGTTCCTCCCGTATCGTGGAATCACCGGTCAGCGTGTAATCCACATACTTGCGGATTGCCGCGGATGACCCTTTGTTACCGGCTGACTAATATGTGAAGCATGATGTACCGGATTTGGGCACCAGCGCTATTGATTCTGATTTGCGCGCCGCTGGCATCAGCCGCAGGCGATGACAGCCCGATCAATCTCCGCAAAACCGTCATCGTTCAAGTCGTCGCCCAAACCAAGTCGGCCGTCGTCAATATCTCCACAACCAAGCTCGTCAACCGTCGTGTGAACCCATTCGGCAACGATCCGTTCTGGCAGCAATTTGATGTCGGGCAAATGGTTCAGGTCCCCGCCAATTCACTCGGCAGCGGTTTCATCATTCACTCCGAGGGCTACGTCGTCACCAACAATCACGTCATCGATCGCGCCCGGCAGATCACCGTTGAGCTGGCCGACGGGCGCAAGCTTCCCGCTGAATTACTCAGCGCCGACGCCGACGCCGACCTGGCTCTACTGAAAATTTCCGACCCCAAGCCATTTCCCACCATCGAACTGGGCGCCAACGACGATTTGATGATCGGCGAACCCGCGATCGCCATCGGCAATCCCATGGGCTTCAGCCACAGCGTCAGCACCGGAATCATTTCCGCCCTGCATCGCGATCTCAAAGATAACGACGGCAACCTGACTATGGCCGACCTGATCCAAACCGATGCCGCCATCAACCCCGGCAACAGCGGCGGCCCCCTTCTCAACGCCTACGGCCAGGTCATCGGCATCAACACCGCCATCCGCTCCGACGCCCAGAACATCGGCTTTGCGATTCCCATCGACCGCTTGCGCGATCTGATCCCCGAGTTGATGAACCCCTCCGCGGTCAAACATTTAAACGTGCCGCTCAAACTCGCCGAGCGTCGCGAGCTTTCGCCTCCCGATCACATCACCTGCAAGATCGTCACCGCGGACAATCCCGCCCAGTTCGTCCGCGCGATCAACGGCAAAGAGCCGCTCAACATCGTGGATGCCTACGACCTGTTGCTGGGGGCCTCGGCCCAGCAGACGATCAATGTTGAATTCGCCGACGGCTCAACGCGAAAGATCGTCCCCCAATCCGCCCCGACGCCCGATGCGATCGTGCAGGCCAAAAATAAACTTGGCATGACCGTCGAAGCTCTGACGCCGATGCTCGCCGAAAAACTGCATCTCAGTGAAGAGGATGGATTGCTGGTCGATGCCGTGACATCCGACAGCCCCGCCGGGCGCGCCGGCCTTCGCCAGGGCGACATCGTCGTCGCCCTGGGCCGATTCCCCGTCTCCACTCTCGACCAGTTGGCCGGGCTGATGAATCACATGCCCGACTCCGGCCGAATCCGCATCGGCGTCATCCGCGACAACGAGCTCCAATTCGGAACCCTCGATCTGGGCGAAAGCAAAATCTAGAGCGGTTTGCACCCGGACGTAGCGAGCCATTTGTCCATGGCTGCGACGGAGGCAAGGATGAGCGACGAAGCGTATCCGTAAAGCAGATACGTTGAGGAGTGAAGACGCCGCATCCGTCGCTGCCATGGATAAATGGTCGCTACGGTCGGGTGCAAACGCTCTAAACGCCTTTTTAATCGCATGCGCATCGTCCTGGCCCCGGACAAATTCAAGGATTGCCTCTCCGCGTCGCAAGTTGCCGGTGCGATGAGCGAGGGATTACTCAGCGTCGATCCCCGCATCGAAATCGACTCCTGCCCTATCGCCGATGGCGGCGAAGGGACGGTCGAAGCGCTGGTGAGCGCCACGGGCGGCCGTTTTGAAACCCGCCGCGTCACCGGTCCCCTGGCCGAGATGAAAGTCGATGCCCGGTTCGGCATTCTCGGCGACGGCAAAACCGCTGTCATTGAGATGGCCGCCGCCAGCGGCCTGGAACTTCTCAAACCACAAGATCGCGATCCGATGCGAACGACGACCTTCGGCACCGGCCAATTGATGATGGCCGCCGCCCAAATCGGCGCCACGAAAATCATCCTGGGCATTGGCGGGAGCGCGACGGTCGACGGCGGGATCGGCTGCGCCCAGGCGTGCGGCCTCCCCATCATTCTCGACGACGGACAGCCCGTTTCGCCCGGTGAACCCCTCACCGGTGAAGATGTCATGAGGGTCATGTATATCAAGCACGGTCGCGGCAGCCCGATCCAGAGTGTACAGGTCACCGTCGCGCAGGATGTCACCAAACCGCTTTGCGGGGC
>CAZCKE010000073.1:0-12379 GCA_964499005.1 uncultured Tepidisphaeraceae bacterium | reverse complement strand
TTCTCGGTCAAGTCGTGGCGCATCAAAAACAGAGCCCAAGCCCAAAACGGTCCAGCGGACTTATCGCTTCGACACGAAACTCTTTGAGGCGTTCGAGGACGATTGCGCAACTCACCTGGCAAACCCAAAGCGGGTGATTGAGGCATTGATCTTGCATTGGCTGGATGCAAGCCGCGATGAACGTGCCGCAATGGCCCATAAACATCGGGAGCGCATCGGTACATCTTCGCATGATGTGGAATAGTTAGCTCGCTTTGGCAAGCTGATGATCGGTATCTCGATTCCCCTCTGACTCTATAGTTTCAACACTCAAGAGCCTCGACGCTGCGCCTCGCAATTGAAACTGCGGCGTTGTTAATGCTGCTACTTTGTGCGCTCATGACAGCTTGCAGCTCCCGGTCGCGTGCCGTCCCATGGCCCCAAACAAATCGCGAACATTTTTTCTTGACTTCCTTGTTAGGCAGGTGTACGGTATTGTCCATACCAACCATGACATCGTTATGGATCAAATGATCCGACGAGGTTTTGGACAACAAGGAGTCATATTATGAAAGGTCGATCATTCCTGCGTCATCGCGTCTCGATTGTCATGCCGGCCGTGGCCTGCGTCCTGACGCTTCTTAGCCTGCCCCGCGCCACATTTGCCGCTGCCGCCAATGGCGGTCAACCCCTTCCGTGGGAAGGCCCGCTGAACCAGGTTCTTGCCAGCTTTACTGGCCCGGTCGCTAAGGCGCTGTGCATTCTGGCGATCGTAGTGATCGGGTTCGGCTTCGCGTTCAGCGAAGGCGGCGGGTTGCGCCGCATCCTCGGGCTGCTGCTTGGCGTTTCCATCGCGGTTACGGCCACCAGCTTTGGCGTGACCTTCTTCGGCTTTGACGGCGGCGCAGGGTGGTAAGGCCATGACCAGACCCGAAGAAATCGAAGGATACGAAGTGCCGCTCCATGTGGCCCTGACCCAACCGATCCTGATGGGCGGCGCGCCGCGGACCTTCGCAATCCTCAACGGGACTGTCACCCTAGTCGTCGGCATGGGCTTGCACCTGTGGTGGCTGGGATTTCCGGCAGGAGCGGCGCTGCACGCGACGGCCGTGCTGATGAGCAAGCACGATCCGCACTGGTTTGACATCTTCCGGCGCCATGTCCGCCAGCCGACGCATCTGGATTCGTGACGAGATTGGCTTCTGTGGGAGAGACGTTCATGTGGAACCTTGGCGAATATTGCACGCATCCTCAACGCCTGGCGGATCATCTGCCCTGGGCGACCCTCATCGCCCCTGGTGTTGTTCTCAACAAAGATGGTAGCTTGCAGAGAACCATCGCCTTTCGCGGGCCGGACCTGGATAGTTCCACCCCCTACGAGCTGGTCGCCGCGCGGGCACGGATGAACAACGTGCTACGACGCCTGGGGTCGCACTGGTGCGTGCATGTTGAGGCATCGCGGCGACTGGCCCATGTCTATCCGGCCAGTGAATTTCCAAATCCGACCGCAGCGCTGGTCGATCAGGAGCGCCGGGATTCCTTTACCGCCGACGCCCTGCATTTTGAAAGCCAGTGCTTCATCACCTTCACCTACTTGCCACCTGCGGAGGGAATGACCCGGCTCGGGGATTTCTTCATCGAACGCCCAAACAGCGACGGAAGTGGGCGCATTTCCTATCGCGCCCATTTCGATCACTTTCTTGGCCAAGTTGACCAGATCGTGAACCTCATGGCTTCTTTCATGCCGGAAGTTCATCCGCTGGATGATGGCGAAACCTTGACGTATCTGCACTCGTGCGTTTCGGATCGGCAGTTAAACGTCGCCGTGCCGGACGTGCCGTTTTATCTCGATGAAATGATTACCGATCGGCCCCTGGCCGGCGGGCTGTCCCCTCGGCTCGGTCGTCTTTTCCTGAAGACCGTTTCAATTCGCGCGTACGTCAGGCGGCGTGGATCAGAGCGCGACGGGCGCAGATATGGGGCCGATGGACAAGCTGGCGGAAGCAACCGCGCTGACCACGGCGCTCGCCTACGCCGGCAATCTTGCCCGCAATCCCAATAGCAGCACTGGCAACAACGGACAGGACGTGGTTGGCGACACAGTGGCACAGCAGGCCAATCGAATCGGCGAGAAGGTTATCGACAAGGAACTCGACGTGCAGCCGACCATCACGATCCGGCAGGGATGGCCCCTGCGCGTTCTGGTGAACAAAGACATGATCCTGGAACCGTATATCCCCTGAAGTTGACGGAGATACCCATGCCCGAGATTGCGTTACATCCATTCCACCAGACAACTCGCGTGAAGTTGACCGTAGAAATCAATCATGATCTGGCGCAAGACCTGGAGCGATATAAAGCGTTTTACAAGCAGGCGTATGGCGCGGACGTATCGGAATCCGATCTGCTTCGTGAAATGGCGCGGCGCTTTATGGATAGTGACCGTGAATTCCAAGTCGCCAAGTACGGCCTCAAGTTCCGATCGCGCACTCCACGACAACCCGCCGCGCCCTCATCGCGTGCAATTCATCGTCGAATTTGTCAAACCGTGCGGCGATGATGCCGAGCTTTGCCCGTGCCTCGGCAATCCGGCTCTCCAGCCGGGGATGGTGGGAAATCGTCAATCCTTCAACACCCGATTCCCGCAGAGCCAGATTCAACGTGTTCTGACACACTACGCGCACAGTCGTCGGAATCATCCGAAGCGCCTGGCTTCCGTCGTGGGTGTTGGTCAAGAGAACGTAAGGCTTAATCAGGTCATCCGGTCCGGCCCGATACTCTTTGGGAATGCTGGCCATCATCCACACACGCTTGCCGCTGTGCAGACTGCCCGCCGTCTCATACATGGCCAGCTTGTCGCCAACCAATCCATCCATGAAGTCGAAAGCTTCATGGTTCTGGAAAACCCGATAGCGCCGCCCAACCACGCCCAACACCGCTTTGGTATCGGTGCGGACGTTCGCCACCGTGTCCGGTATGCCCGCCTCAACACTCTGGTTGTCCGGGTCGAAAGCCCGGACCGGCCATTGCTCGACGCGCCAATCCAGCCCCGCGAGGCCGATAGCCTCGGCGCTGGTGGTCGCCTGTTCGATCACCGTGCCCAAGCGATGCCATGCTGGTTCGCCGGTCACGAATACTGCCGCTCGTCCCGTCGTCTGGTCGATCTCGTGTGCCACAAAGCACCTCCCGAAAAGGAAGAGAAACTCCAAACCGGGATGGCTTAGGCCCACAAAGGCCCAAGCAATTTTTTGACCTCCCGGCTTCGGAAGAAGCACGCCGGGAGGTCTAAAAAGAGAAATCCTTCGGAGCTGGCGACGGGAACGTGAGCGGAGCGGACGAAGGGCATGCCACGCGCAGGCCCGCAGCCCTGTACCCAGGGTGAGGAGCCGAGCATGGCAAGCGCAGCGGTGACCTTTCGATAGCGCAGCGAGCTGGGGCCCCGGCGCCATCCTTATTGTTTCCGACAGTCCCATTCAACGGATTTAGGGCCAAAGAGAGAGGGTGCGGGAGAGAGGACCGGCCCTGGAGGTCCTCTTTCCTGCATTCGCATTTCAGGATTCTGAAAATGAACAGGCACGGACGACTGCGTCGATGAAGCTCGTAGGGTCACGCCGACGAAAAGGCTAAAGACGCGGGACTGGGCTAAAATCAGTAACCGTGAGTCAAAACGAAGCAGAATCTGGAAACAATCCATGCCCATGTGGCAGCGGGCGAAGTTACAAGGACTGTTGCCTGCCTCGTGTCATGGGGAACGTCACGCCATCTCCGGAAGTTCTGCGGCAGCACCAAGAGCGCGTGCAGGACGAGCGGAATCGCGTCGCCCAGTTCGGTCATGTGCGGCCGATCATTCTAGCGGATTGGAAGGGAAAGACGTGGGTGGCGGTAGGCGACACGTTGCAGGCTTCGAATCAATGGAAAACATTTCTCGATTTTCTTTGGGATCACATCATTTCAGTATTGGGACGTGACTGGGGACGCGCGGAACTGCAAAAAGCTCCCTCGGCTCGACACATCATCTTGGATTGGTATGTCCGGACCTGCGCTTTGCAGGCGCAGGCAAGCCGAACGAAGTCGGCTGACGGGATTTATGTGATGAAGCCCAATGGTGTCGCCGCAGCCTATTTCAACCTGGCCTACGACTTATACGTGCTTCGACACCACCAATCGCTTTTGGATGATGTGGTGCGCCGGCTGAAACACCACGATCAATTTCAAGGTGCGCGATACGAAATCTTCGTCACTGCAACCTGCATTCGCGCCGGCTTCGACATTGCGCACGAGGATGAGACAAATGCTAGCCGTAAGCATCCGGAATTTCGGGCGACGCATCGTGCAACCGGACAAAGCCTGTGGATCGAGGCCAAGAGCAAGCATCGACCGGGCGTGCTCGGTTACGCCGGCACGCGTGATACTTCCGAACCTCGCGCGAACGTGAAACGGTTGTTACGAGACGCCGCCGCCAAGGCGCCCAGTGGCCCTTATGTGGTATTTGTTGACGTCAATCTTCCTTCGGCGGAAATTTCGGTTCTTGACGCGGCTTGGTGCAAAGATTGTTTGGATCACTTTTGCGACTTAGCAGATGGCTCAGCTACTGCCTCAGAGCCATTTAACCTGGCGATCTTCACAAACCATCCGTATCACTACGGCGCAGATGGCGACTTTGCTCCCGGATTTAGCTACGCTGCAATTCTTGCTCAACAGCCCCAGCATCCAGTCGCGCATCCACAGGCGCTCGTCGATCTCGTAAACGCGGCTCAATCTTATGGACAAATCCCCCAGGCTTTCCCCAGTATGTAGGTAGGATGTCGGCAGTGAACTGTAATGCAATTGGGTTCTTCGGGAACGTGAAAGGTCCGCTTTGGGATGACGGACTCAGGATTGTGCTGCTTCGTGCAACCCTCGTGACTCGACTTTGCGGTTGAGCCACGCGCTTAGGGATACAACTGGTTGAGAATATCACAGCATAGTTCGAATTGGAGGTAGACGCCGGGATACATCGTTGCACTTCCATGAGCAAGGTTGTTGCGAAGGGACGGCATTGACTCGGACAAGATGCGGGCGTACGTATTGCGGCTAGGGGGCGGCACTGCAAACTCCGGATCATCGCCATAAACCTGGCGCATCGAGTCGAGGTAGTCAGCCCGTCGCTCGCGGATGCGCCCATAGTTGCGGAAGCCCTCGTCGGTGATGATCCCGAGGTCGATTGCCAAATGCAGGAGCGGTGCCAGCGTAGGCCGCTCGCTGATCTTTTTCCCGATCTTCCTGGCTGCGATCAAATCTGATTTGAGTCGTTGGCGGAGCGCGAATTCGATGGTGCTATAGACATGTTGTTCAGCAATCTGGGTGAAACGCAGGTTACACCAAGCGTGGACGAGTAGCTCCTTAGCCGTGTCAAACTGAATCGCGATATCTCGGGGGACTGCTGGATTGAGCACGAAATGCGCGACCATACTGTAGTGGTCGTCTATCGTTTTTGCTCTCGTTCCTTTCTCATCAATGACTACGTAACAAGTCTGTCGCCGGTCTGGATCGAAGATCCGTGAGAGGGGTCGAAAAACATCGGCAAGCGCATCGTCAACCATGATAGACCTTAGCGTCGGTTTGTATCGGCACGCCCTCCATTTGAGCGTGACCGATGCCAGTGCATATGGTATCCAAATTGAGCGAAAACAATGCGTGAAACTGAATTCGAGAAAAAGATCAGGTCCGGTCGGGGAACGGAGGCCCGACCGGACCTATGATGTTGACGGCTACTTGGGTTGATCCTGCGGCCGCTGACTCAATGCGACGATCCGGCCGTGGGCCTGGTCGGCGACTTTCGCCAGCACCAGCAAGTCGTCGCGGCCGAAGCTGTCCGTGCTCCGCCAGCCTTTCTCCTCATCGCGGTAGATCCGCTGGAATGTGACGTTGAATCGCGTGCCGCCTTCGGTTTCGTTCTTCCAGATGGCGGCTTTCACGCTGCCGATCCGAACTTCCTCGACGGGCTTGTTGGTGGATTTCTGCTTCGCCATAAAAAGCTCCTCTCTTAAAAAGGGTTTGGTTGTTCCGTTCGCAAGGCGATTGACGGACAAACGAACCCTTGAGGAGCTGGCCGCCGGGACGAAGTGGAGCGCCGGAAGCGACGGGCCAAAGGCCAAAGCGACAGTGAATGACACGCGGACCGCGGTCCGCGCAGCGGCGATGCAATCGAGCGATCGGCGTGGCGTGAGCGTCGCATAGGAGCGACCAGAGCGCAGCGGAGAACGGGCGGAGTTTTGGCGAAATGCGGGAATCCAGTCATACCCGGCGCGGGGGCGAATCGGCAGATTGCCGCCCGGACGACCGGATCGCAGGCGATCGAGTCGATGTGACGTACCCGAGATCGAGCGGTGATGAGCGACGTGGGCACCGAAGTTCGAGGGTGCCAGGTTGCTGAGTGATGGCCGTTCGCAGGCTCGTTGATCAACCGATCGAAATTTGCAGCAGCGGCGGTCGTGAGGATGTACCGGTGCGTGAACCCCACCGATGATCCAATCGCTGTTGTAGGGAATAATCCCTAAACCCAAATGAGTGAACCTTCCCATAGAGCCAGGACGGTATCTGGCCAATGATACATAAGAGTCACCAAGGAGTTCTTATGGCAACGCGTAGAATTCGCGAGTTTCTTGCTGGTAATAAAATTCCATTCGGCGCAATCAGCCACACGTGCGCCTATACGGCCCAGGAAATTGCGGGACTAACGCATATTCCGGGGCGGTGCATGGCAAAGTCCGTGATTGTTCGGTTGGATGGCCGGCTTGCGATCGTGGTTGTCCCCGCGCCCAAGACCGTTAGTTTGGCAAAATTAAGGCGCGAAGTCGATGCCGGCGACGTGCAACTCGCCGATGAATCTGAGTTCTGCGATCAATTTGAGGGATGTCAACTCGGCGCGGTACCGCCGTTTGGCAATTTGTTTGGCACCGAAACGCTGGTGGACCGTGAACTGGCTCAAGAGGATCAAATCTCGTTTAACGCGGGTACACATACGGATGTGTTTGTAATTCGATATGCCGACTATGCGCGCTCGGTACATCCGCGACTTGTCGATGTCGTCGCCGAGTCGCGCAAGGATCGGCGAAAAGACCGGTCGCCTGCTGCTGGAAATCAATGCTGCTCAGAAAGCCCGCGAACTCAGTCACCACAGGTGGAATGCGGGTGTAAGATTGTGTACCACGCCGGTGCGGACTAACGTTCAAGATTGATTGCGACACCGATTATTCACGATTGGTCAGCGGTGTATTATGTGCCGAGGACAATCGCACGACTTCGACCGAACAGCATGCGTGCAACGCGACGGCGGTGGAAACGCTGCCCAGCAAAAGCCGCTTTAGCGTACTCAGCCCCCTGGCCCCCACGAACACGCAGTCGGCGGCCCATTCTTCGGCCAACGCGATCAGCCTTGTGCCTGGATTGCCGCAATGCACTTCGGCCTCGGCAAGCATTCCCGAATTTCTCAGATCCTGCACGAGTGGCTCGATTTTCGCGGTTAACTCTTCTTGCCATTTTACTTCAAGCTCCATCGGTATTGCTTCGGGAGTCGCTACGAACGGACAGGCAAACAGCGATCTGCTGTCCATGACTGCAACGACGCGAATTTCGGTGCCCTGGGGCCAATTTCGGCGTTTGACCATTGCTAGCGCCGCCATGGCGCTGTCCGATCCATCGATGCCAATCAGCAAGCGGATTGGCCGCAGTTGTGAATGGATATGGTGTCGGCCAATGCGTACAGAGCAATCCGCGTGATGCAAAACTTGTTGCGAAATGCTTCCTAAAACCAGTCGGCCGACGCCGACGCGACCGTGGGAACCGGTGACGACCAAGTCGGGTTGCCACGCATGTATCTTTCGAATGATGGCTGCCCCGGCTGCATCAATGCATGATTCTGTTCCGATGCGCCATTTCGGAAAGTCGGCGGCCAATCGATTCGCCGCCTGGGCTGCAAACGCCAGAGCCTCCTTGAGGGGATCACGTGTCATATTCTCAATGCTGTTGGGAAAAGACACGCCCAAAGCGGCGCCGGCGCCCACAAAGGATTCTGAAACTGCCGGGATAGCCGTCTCCGCCACGGCTAGCACCACAGCTTCGGCGATCTCAGGTAAGCCCGCGCGGCGAAGATCAACGATGGCGGCGTCCGCGCATTCCGATCCATCATATACGATTAAGATCTTCATGGCCGCCTTCATCATCGAGGTTCTTCGTAAATCTGGGGATCTTCCGCTAAACCCACAGGCCGCACCATAGCGCGCCCCGTGGGCCAGTGAAGCGTGTACAGAATCAGCGCGAGCAGACCAGGTATGAGATTGGGCATAAACGAGCCGGTCACGAGACATCCGATGAGACTGAAGATTCCGCCAATAGCCAAGGCCAGTCCGACGGACACGGTCGCAAGAATATACTTGCGGGGAGCAACGGGGCGACCGAGCCAATAATCCTTAAAGAGATGGCCTCGCCAAAAAAATGAACCGGGAAGGATGATGATCAGATAAGCCATCGCGGCCACAAACCATTTATCCGTGTCGGCATGAAAGCGGCTGGGGTCACCGGCGGTGACATACCAAATGAGCCATTGGAGAAAAAGGAACGGGCCTGCCAGCAGCGCTCCCCAGCAAAGCCAGGCCAGTTTCAGGGCCGTCTTCACCGACAAGGCATGAGGGGGAGTATTTCCAGCCGCGGGGTGTGTTGCGTTTGTCATGGCATATCTCCTAATCGAGCGATCATGTATCAGGGTTCTGATTGCTCTATAGGAGTATTGGCTGTCGACGTGAGATTTAGAATCGGGGTACACCCGGGTTTTGGAATAGGAGAATTCTCCTATGTGCTAAGACTCACGCCGTTATCAGGCCCAGGCAGAGCAGCAGGCCGCATATGGCGATTGCATCGCCGCCGATGCGAATCAATTGTTTCGAAGCGAATCGCTGAGCGAGAAGCCCCATCGCGACGCCGATAATGTGCAGGATGGCGGTCGCAGCCACAAAGCCCAATGCATAATTTACCGGCGTCCTGCATTCGGCGTTGACTCTCAGTTCTACGGCGTAGCGCTTGCATTAGCGGCGGAGCCAATTTGCCCACCATCCACCGGGAGTTCCAACAGGTGGTAGCCCATCAACCGGTAAACCACGGCGGAAGTAGCCCAGCTTGCTATAAATATTACAACAATGACGAGACCGATCAGTTTGAAGTGATAGTCGTCATTTAATGAGCCGATCGAGTCCCAAAACCAGCCGTGGGGATTGTATTCGCTCTGCAACACTCCCAGGATTTCTATGCTGCCGACAGCGAGGGCAATCAGGACTGATACGGCCGTAATTGTCATGTTGTAATAGAATTTTCGGATCGGATGGACGAATGCCCAGCCGTAAGCGCCCAGCATGAGCAGACCATCAAGCGTATCGACCAGGCACATTCCGGCGGTGAACAGGACGGGGAATATCAGGATTGACCAGATTGACATCGCTTGAGCACCCAGCGCCGCAGAAATGCCCAGCAGACCAACTTGCGTTGCGGTGTCAAAACCCAAGCCGAATAGGAACCCGACTGCATACATTTTCCAACTGCGGTCAAGAAGCCGCACCACCGGTCGGGTCCAATGGCCTAGCCGGCCCATTTGGCTCAACATGGTGTCGAGGTTCTGATCCTCGTATTTTTCACCACGCCGCACTCGGTTGAAGGTCCGGACGATGTTCCGGAGCACCACGAGGTTGACCGATGCGATTCCGACAAGAAAGACGGCTGATATGATCGTGCCGATGAGTCCACCGAGGCTTTCAAGCTGATCGAATCGCGACTTGATTGCGGCCGCAGTGACGGCGATGGCAATGGATAACAAAATGACGATTGTCGAGTGGCCTAACGAGAAAAAAAATCCGACCATGGTGGGACGCTGACCCTCTTGCATCAGCTTCCGCATGACGTTGTCAATGGCGGAAATGTGATCGGCGTCCAAAGCGTGCTGGAGTCCGAAAGTCCAGGCGAGCAGGGCTGTTCCGAGCAACACGGGAAGGTGGTGAAACACCAACAGCGCGGCGATCCATGCTATCGCGTTGATCAGGAGAAGCATAAGAATCGTTAACGTGGACGCGCAACGAACACGGGCGAGCGATCCCTTCGGTGCAATGTCTGGCATGAATCACTCCGATGTGCAGATATCTGAGTTCCCAAACTTACGCAATTCTACGCTCTTGGCCTCGGCGTCGACGGGAATGAGAAAAACGGGGCCGTTGGCTGAGCGCTCACAAAATATGGGTTCACGATTGATATACCGCCGGCCGGGGAGCGGCCACTTTGCGACGATGTTGATGGATCCACTCAATCCATGAATCCAGCCCATCGCCAGTCGTGGCGGACAATTCCAGCAACTGAACGGCCGGATTAAGGCGGTGTATATCCTCATGGAATTGGTCAAGGTCAAACGGCACGTGCCGCAGGAGGTCTACCTTGTTGAGAATGAGCAGCGACGATTCGCAGACGATGTACGGGTGCTTGGCGGCTTTGTCATCACCGCCGGCTGTGCAGAACATGCCGACTTTGACATCCTGGCCCAAATCAAACCCAACGGGACAAATCAGATTTCCGACGTTTTCAATGAACAGCAAATCCAAGTGCTCAATGTCGATACGCGACATCGCCTGCATCACGTGATGGGCTTCGAGGTGACAACCCTTTCCAGTATTGATCTGCACAACGCGATCAGTGAATCGCGCCATCCGGTCGGCATCCCGCTGCGTGGTCAAATCGCCGACAATGACTCCAACGCGGATATCCGGCGAAAGACGCTGAAGCGTGGCTTCTATCAAAGCCGTTTTGCCGCAACCAGGCGCGCCCATCAGGTCGATGGTGAACACTCCCGCCTGTTGGAGGCGCTGGCGATTCAGGGCGGCCATTTCGTCGTTCAGTTTTAAGACATTCTGGATAACTTCGACTCTCATGATAAACTCCTGATCTCGCGAGCGGGTGCGGGGAGATCGTCTACTTCAATGGAAACCAGTTGCAGTTCATCACCGCCGACAAGCCGGATGCAGGCAGATCCGCAGCCACACCGTTCGGCAATTTCGGGCGCATTCCATTGACGACCACAGGCTTCGCAACGCATTCGCCACGAGAGCGTTGTTAGTTCAAGCGCGATATCACAGGCTCCTCTTTCTCCGCTCAGAGCCTCCCACGCCCATTGCATGGATTGCGGTTCAATGGCCCGGAGCGGGCCGGCGCGGACGCGGACAATCCGCAGTATCGCGCCCGGTGGAACCTGGCTGTGCGCCAAATCCCAGATTGCCTCGGCTATGGACATCTCATGCATGGCAACCTCGTTCGCTGGACAAATGAATGACCGCGTCAACAACATCTCGCACAACTTTTCGCACCGCGACTTGCACTGGTGGCGACAGAGTGCATCCAAAGGAAAAATCGGAGCCGCCTATGCTGAAAATCATCGCTTCCGGAACGCGGCCGTATAGGTCGCCGGACAGGCGAAGCAATCCGGCGGGAGTCTGATGATGTCCGAAGATATAGTCGCCTTTGGGACTGGGCTGGACGGATGATTTCTGAACCGTGCCGGGGGGAAGTTTCGCATTGGCGTCGATGAAGACGACCTGGCGTGCCAGGCTGATCTGCTGGGCCAATTCGGGAAGCAACTGATGCACGGTCAATACCGATGCCAGTTCGCCGGGCAATTGATCGAAAAGTCGCCGCGCCGCCGCGAATCCAACACCGTCATCCCGGCGAAGGATATTTCCGTAGCCAATCACCAATACAGTTTTTTCATTAGCGTTGTATTTCATGGATTAACTCGCCGGTGGAACTGACCAATTCGATCAGCAGAGGCATCTTTCCGATGGCGTGTGTCGCGCAGGAAAGGCAGGGGTCGTAGCAACGGATCACCGCCTCGACGCGATTGAGGGCGCCTTCAGAGATTTGGTTCCCGCTGATAAAGTGTTGCGCCGCCTGCAGGATGCCGCGGTTCATCGCCAGGTTGTTGTGCCCCGTGGCAATAATGAGGTTCGCCCAGACCATCAATCCGTGATCGTCGATGCGGTAATGGTGGATGAGCGTTCCGCGCGGCGCTTCGGCGACACCGACGCCCTCGGCTTGATTGGGCCGCGCGCGCGCGCGAACTTTTGTATCCAGAATATTTGGATCTTTCAGGATTTGTTCCATCATCTCAACACCGAAGATGATTTCGACGAGACGAGCGTGGTGGTAATGGAATGAGCTGAGCACCGCTCCGCGTTGAAGTTCGCGGAACTCCGCCCATTCCTGATCCGCGATGGGCGTGCCGCAATGATCGACGAGATTGAGCCGAGCCAGCGGGCCGACGCGATAAATGCCCTGCGGATACCCCAGTTCTTTGAAGTACGGAAACTTCATGAAACTGAACGGTTCGACCGCT
>CAZCKE010000072.1:6205-12569 GCA_964499005.1 uncultured Tepidisphaeraceae bacterium | reverse complement strand
GGCTGCAGCAAATGCCGGTGACAATCCTCGCCCCCGATACCCCCCACGCCCTTCCCCCAAGGCGGACACAATCCCACGTGCTGATGACCGTTCGGCCCAAGCCCGCCGCTCCGACGACCGAACCGTCCGGCGTGATGTATCTCGCCAAGGGCATGACTCGTCAGCAAGCCGACGAATTGCAGCGCTCCCTCAGCGACACCGGCCAATCCACTCAGTTTGTCGAAACCGCCGCTGAGGCCCCGACTACTCAAGCCGCCGGCACCGCTACTCTGGCCGAATCGGGCGCCAAAGCCGCTCCCGCCACACAGCCCCAAACCCCCGACGCCAACAATAACGACGCCGGCGCGGCAGCGCCTTCCCCGCTCACATCAACTGCGGCCGTCCCCATTTCCCCGCCACCCGCCGACAACAATGGCAATAATGTCACCGCCCCCGTCGTCATCGACGCCCTGATCGTCGTTCAATCGGCCGGCGCCCAGGAGGCCACGCCCACTTCCCGGCCCGCTCCCCAAGCGAATCCTGCCTCCCAGCCTGCCAATCAATAAAACCGCGTTATCGCGGGTTGGATTTGAATCCCTTGGCGCTCTCTGTGTTTTGGCGGTTCAGCTTCTCCCCATCTCCCGACGCCGCAAAACCTCCACCAATCGCCACTGCGTCGCCGCCATATAACCGGCTACGGCCACCGCCAGCGCACATACAATCTGAAACCCGATCAAATGATTCACGCAAACGACCACAATCAAATTGAAAGCTCCCGCCCCAATCGTCAAGATCATCGCCGCTAAAACCAGTCCCGGCTTCTTCGCCATCGCCAGGACGATCCCCTCCGCGATCAATACTGCCGCAAACAGCGTCACCCCCATGTCCGCCCAGAAAAATGCCGTCTTCGTATACGTTGTCGGATTCCCCGCCGTATCGAGAAACGAATGATTTGCATCGAAGCTCGCGCGCGAAAACAAAAACTCCAGCGTGTTCGGAAATACAAACAGCAAAATTGCCCCCAGCGCGATGCTGATCCAAGCTTCCGCAAACCCCGGCAGCGGCTCATCCATTTCCCGCCGCTGACTATCCGCCCGCCCAGTGCCCTGCGGCTCCCCGGCCTGCGGCTGCATCGATTCCGTCTCCGCCGCCGGCGGTGGGGGGGTCTTCGACATTTTCGGCAGCTTCGATAGATCCATGATCTGCCTCCCTGGCCGAATACCCCTTCCCTTGACCCCCGCTCGGTACCACTGTAAACAGCCCACCCAGCGCATTCAACCAAACGCCAATGCCCGACGCCTTATCCGAAATCGACTCCGTCTCCCGGCAGGCCGACGCCGAATTGGCCGCTGTCGCCGACCCCGCACAGCTCGAGCAGTTCCGCATCAAATACCTCGGCTCCAAAGGCCTGATCAAAAAGGGCCTTATGTCCCTCATCGGTCAGGCCCCCAAGGACCAGAAGCCCCTTATCGGCCAGCGCGTCAACGCCCTGCACGACCGCGTCACTGCTGCCTTCGAAGCCCGCAAAGCCGACCTCTCCGCGGCCCCCTCCGCCCCCGTCGGCTCCGACGTCACCGAGCCCGGCCGCCGGCCCCAGATCGGCAATCGCCACATCCTCATGAAAGTCGCCAACGAGCTCACCGAGCTTTTTGGCCGCATGGGCTTCTCCATCGCGTCCGGCCCCGAGGTCGAGGACGAATTTCACAACTTCATCGCCCTCAATATTCCCAAGAGCCATCCCGCCCGCGATCCGCTGGACAATTTCTACCTCGCCATCGAGACCGGCGAAGGCCAATCCTCCAACCTTGACCGCGCTCCCGACCAACATCTGATGCTCCTTCGCACCCAGACCAGCACCGTCCAGATCCGCGTGATGGAGTCGCAAAAGCCGCCCATCCGCGTCGTCATCCCCGGCCGCGTCTACCGTCCCGATACACATGACGACACGCACCTCTCGATGTTTCACCAATTGGAGGCCCTGGTGATCGACCGCAACGTCACGATGGTCGACCTCAAGAGCACGATCCTCCAAGTCGTCCACGCCTATTTCGGCCTCCAGACCCGCGTCCGCTTTCGCCCCAGCTTCTTCCCCTTCACCGAGCCCTCGGCCGAGGTCGATGTCTGGTTTGATCTGCCCGATGGCAAGAGCCGCTGGGTCGAACTCGGCGGCTGCGGTATGGTCCACCCCAACGTCCTCAAAACCGTGAACATCGACCCTGACGAGTATTCCGGCTGGGCCTTTGGCTTCGGCATCGAACGCATTGCCATGCGCAAATACGGCGTCAACAATATTCGCCAATTTGTCGAAAACGACGTGCGGTTTTTGAAGCAGTTCTGATCAGGCCGATTTCTTCCAGTATCGCCCCACTCGTTGGTCAACTCTCATCATTCATCCAAATCGTGATCTTCCGGCAGGGTTGAAATGAACTCCACAATCGCCTTCGCCGCTGCTGTCGGCTGCGCCTGAAGAACCCAGTGCACCGTCGGGATATGTGCCACTCGCATCGACGGCAGGCATTTTGCCATCTCCGTCAGGTTGTGCCGCGGCACCATCAGGTCTCGATCCCCCCTTAAATACAACACCGGCACGTCGCATGCGGAAAGTTCCCGCATCACATCCACTTGCAATATGCACCGAATTCGATTCGCAAGTACTTGGGGCTTAATTTTCGACACCGCCTCGGCCAACAACTCATTCAGTTCTCTGTCGCCACGCGCGCGAAGCTTGGCTTTGATCCGCGCATAACGCGGATAGAGGCGAAAAAAGAACGGCCGTGCTAAATGTCGCAGCCATCCTGGCCGAAACCACACTGGATTTCGCGCAAATGCCGCGCACAGGATGAGTCCTCGCAAGCCTTGCGGCCGTTTTGCTGCGACCATTAGCGCCAGCGGGCTCGAAAAGGATTCCCCCAGCAAAACAAAGGGTGAATCCGGGATCGCCTCCAGCACTAGCGGCAGCAATTGGTCGTATCCCAGCACATGATCCGGCGGATAAGTGACAACAACAGGTTTAATCCACTGCGGAAGATGCGGAACAAACGGCCGAAACGAGATTCCGCTTCCATCCAGGCCCGGCAGAAGCATCAGGGCGATTTTTCTGTTGTCCGCCGCGATTCCCAGATGTCCCCTCCGTAAATCACGCACTCATTCAAGCTGTCGAATGCTCTGGCGCGATGTTTCGGATTTCTCGGCAATTAGTAACATTCTCCCAATGACCATTCAATCCGCCAGCCGCCAAATCCTCCTCCACGGCATGACCTTCATCCTCGTCGGCCTTCTCTGGGGTCTTGTTATCCCCCATACTCCCTATCCCAGGCTCGCTTTGGTCGCTCACACCGAATTCGAAGTCAACGGCATGCTCGTTCTCATCCTCGCCCTCATCCTTCTCAAGCTTCCCAACCGCGTCGGGCCTAAGTCCATCGCGGTGATCGTCCTTTCCGTTTGGCTTGTGTGGCTCATGCTTCTTTCCGAAGTCGCCAACTCCTGGTGGGGCGCCACTCAAATCCTTCCCATCGCCGCCGCCCAAGCCGGCGCCACCGGCGGAACTCCCGCTCAGGAACTCATCGTAAAACTCGCCCATATCATCGCCGGGCTCGGCTTGATCGTCGCCTGGGCACTGCTGATGGTCGGCTTTATCCGGAAAGCCCCGGCCCCGATTTCTGCCCAATGATCTCGCCTATTCTTCCAACTTGCCATCCAAAACCCTCTCACTCGGCGCCACGGTTTGTAACACCACATACTGCTTGCGAAACTCAAACCCGCAATCCTCGTCCCACGTTTTGACATATTCCCGCAGCGCTTCCGCCCCCTGTGGCCAATCCTCCCCATTCACCCGGCAATCCGCTTGCTCTTTCCCCTCGCCATCTCGCGACGCAAACAGCCTCAACCCAAAAAACGCATCCCGTTGCAGCAACCCTTCAAACGCTTTGAGCGATCGCGTTAGCAAGCAACACGGACAAAACGAATGCTCCTCTTTTTTCTCGTTTTGCGCCGCCGTCTTTTCTCGAAAATGCGACACCGGCCCCAGCACCGCCTGCCGAAATAGCGCCGGCCCTCCTTCTTTCGCCGGATACGAAAACCGCAGCGAAGTGCACTCCCGCGGCTTGGTTCTCACCGCATCCATCAACGCCGCCCAATCCGTTGCCGCCCATTGATCCAATCCTTTGCGAATTGAATCGGCCGTATTGCTTCCCCATGAATGCTGATATTCAAAAACTCCCTGCGGAAAAATCTCCGCATGATGCACCTGCACCGTGGTTGTCGTCCGCACCCCGCCACGGTCCGTCGGATGCACGCCCCCCATCATCTGCGGCAGCACAATCATCCCGCTCTGGGAATCCTCAAGCCACCCGTTGCGCTTCATCATTGAAAATCCTCGCGCCTCCAGCACCCGAGCCGTTAGCTCGATCAAATCCGCCTCTTCGCTCCAATTCTGATCCCCGCGCGCAAACCCTACCTTGACCGTGGTTCCCCGTCCCGGATTCCCCTTGCAAATCTCCGGCCACCGCTCATCCGAAAATCGCGCCAATGTCACCTGCCTACTCTCCTTCTTCATTCCCTGTTTCTGATCTTATCCCGCCAAACACCAACCCCGACGGATTTAACCGGATCCAAATTTCCCGGCAGCCTCGCTTATTTCAAATCACGAACATGCTTCGGACAAGCGCGTTTTCGCAAAGGGCATGCCTGCGTCGTTGTCGCTCCTCGCCGTGGTGTTCGCACATGGCTTTGTCGCGACGCCTGGCATTCATGCCTTTTCCGAACCCTCGTGAGGTCATGGCATTTTGTTAGAGGCTCTCAAATCGCTTCACTACCCAAAGCGAAAAAAATGAATCTCTCGCGCGCCAGGTTCCAGGCATGCGCCGGTTTTATGCGACTGGGCCCGCAATAAAATACCGCTTGACACGTCGGAAATATCCGACATATAGTATCGCCATGGCTGACCCGGATATTTTCGCTGTTTTGGCCAATCCGGTTCGGCGCCGGATTCTGGAACTGCTGCTCAAACGGCCCACCACGGTCAATGCCCTGGTCGACGAGTTTGAATTGCATCGCCCGTCCGTTTCGGAGCACTTGCGGGCGCTGCGAAATGCCAGGCTCGTTCGGGACCAGCGGCGCGGACGTCAGCGTTATTACCACATCGAACCGCGCCGCCTGGGCGAAGTGCAGAATTGGCTCAAGCCCTTCGAGCAATACTGGCGCAAGCGGATGCGGAACCTTGAAGACATCCTGAATCAGGAGCAACCATGATAAAGCCCGGCGTCATCCGATTATCCCAGTACATCAACCATCCTCCGGAAAAAGTTTGGCAGGCGCTCACCGATCCCAGCATCCATGCCAAGTGGTGGGCAGCCGGCGACATCAAGGCCGTTGTCGGCCATCGCTTCACGCTCGATATGGGAAAATGGGGACAACAGCCCGGCGAAATCCTCGCCGTTGAGCTCCATCGCCTCTTGAGCTACAGCTTCGCTCCCGGCACGCTCAATACGACCATCACCTGGCGACTTGAGCCCGAAAATTCAGGTACGCGCCTGCATTTTGAGCAATCCGGCTTCGATCTCGATTCCCCGATGGGAAAAACCGCTTTCGAAGGAATGGCCAACGGCTGGCCCAGGGTTCTCGAGCGCATCGCGCCCGCGATTGCATCGAACATCACCGCCTAACCTAAAGAGCGCAGCGAACGCAAATTTCTGATAAAATTGAAATCCAATAATTTCGATATCAGATCAGCCGTCGTGGCTCGATTTGCCCAGGCAATAAAAACGAAATCCAATGGATGAAATATACCGATCTAGTTGAAACTGAGTCTCAATATGATATGATAAATTTGGAAGGACAGGAAACCGCTCCCTATGAATCACGACTGCACATTGCCCGGCTGCGATCAAAAGGCCACACCCGAATCGTGCCGTCTGAACCAGCTCGGCATCGGCTGCCGCGGCTGCGTCCTCTCTGTCGGGGGCGATCCCGAGCTTCGCCGACGCCTTCTCGAGATGGGCTTCTGCAACGGCGCCGAGGTTCAGGTTGTCCGCCGCGCTCCCTTGGGTGATCCGATCGAGTTCCGTCTTCGCGGCTACCATCTGTCCCTCCGCGATGAGCAAGCCCAATACGTGCGGATTTCATTGACATAAAACCTGACGAAGCAAATTCGTCATTCGAGTTGAACCTTGTGTCCTCCTGCTGCGACGTCACCGATAAGCCCCTCGCTCAGCAATCCCAACTGACGGTCGCTCTGGCCGGCAATCCCAACAGCGGCAAAACCACCCTCTTCAACGCCCTCACCGGCCTGCGCCAAAAAGTCGCCAACTACCCCGGCGTCACCGTCGAAAAAAAAACCGGCCGCTGCAAATTGCCCGGCGCCGTCTTCGCCCAGGTCATCGATCTT
>CAZCKE010000072.1:0-6195 GCA_964499005.1 uncultured Tepidisphaeraceae bacterium | reverse complement strand
CACCTACAGCCTCATCAGCCGATCCCCCGATGAGCAGGTTGCCATGGAAGTCCTCCGCGGCCTTCGCGCCGGCACGCCCGCGCCCGACGTCGTCATCGTCGTCGTCGATGCCAGCAATCTTCAGCGCAATCTCTACCTTGTCAGCCAGCTCATCGAGATGGGCCGACCTCTGGTCGTCGCGCTCAACATGATGGACATCGCCCAGCGCCGCGGCATCGATCTCTCGCCCGAACGTCTCTCCGCGCAGCTTGGGGTCCCCGTGATTCCCGTTGTCGGCCACAAACGCCAAGGGATCGACCGCCTCAAGCAGGCGATCCTTCAGGCCAAAATAGCCCCCATGCCCGATTGGCCGTTGCCTCACGAGATGCGAGAAGAAGTAACTCTCGTCGGCGGGGGGCTTGCGATTCTCACGCCCCAGCAATCCCTCGACCGCGGCAAAGCCATCGCCGAGCGCCTTCTCATTGGCGATCGCGCCAAAGACCTCAACGAAATCTGGACTCAGCAGCCCGTCGCTTCCCTGCTCGACCATGCCAATAAACGGCTGACAGCTCTGGGCATCGATCCCATGCAGGCCGACATTGAGGCGCACTATCACTGGATCGATTCCGTCACAGCGGCGTCTCTCGTTCCCGCCTGCGAGAAGCTGATCCAGCCTGGCCAACCGCTCGACTATGCCACGCCCCAGCCGCGCACGCTCACCGACCGCGTCGATGCCATCCTCGTCCACAAAGTCTGGGGCCTTCTCATCTTCGCCATCATCATGGGGGCGCTCTTCGTCAGCATCTTCTGGCTCGCCCAGCCGATCATGGATTTTCTCCAGCACGGAATCACGTCGCTGGGTCAATGGCTCACCCATCACCTCGGCGACGGCCCCCTTAAATCCATGCTCAACGACGGCGTCTTCGGGGGCGTCGGCACCGTCATCGCCTTCGTTCCCCAGATTGCTCTGCTCTTCATGTTCATCGCCATCCTCGAAGACACCGGCTACCTCGCCCGCGCCGCCTTCCTGATGGACAAGCTCCTCGCCCGCGTCGGTCTGCACGGCAAGAGCTTTATCCCGCTGCTCAGCAGCTTCGCCTGCGCCATCCCCGGCATCATGGCGACCCGCACCATCGAGAACCGCCGCGACCGCCTCGCGACGATTCTGATCGCCCCCTTCATGAGTTGCTCTGCGCGCCTGCCCGTCTACAGCCTCTTGATCGGCGCCTTCTTCGCTGGCTACGGCGCATTTGTTCAGGCCGGCATCATGCTCGCCTGCTACGCCCTGGGCATCCTCGCCGCAGTCGTCACCGCCTGGGTCTTTCGCCGCTCCCTTCTCAAGGGCGGCGCCACCAGTTTCATCCTCGAACTTCCCACATACAAATTGCCCCAGGTGTCACAGGTCGCCCGCCAGGTCTGGACCAACTCCGGCAAATTCGTCACCAAAGCCGGAACGACGATCCTGGCCTTTAGCATCATCCTCTGGGCGTTGGAGTATTATCCGTGCCTGCCGCAAAACACTCACGATGACGTCGTCGCCAAGACCAAGGACCAATATCAGTCGCTCGACGTTAATCAATCTGGCGTTCCCGATCCGGAAGCAGAAAAACGCAAAGACGAATTTCTGAATAAACGGATCGACGAAGCGATCTCCGCGGCACAAAGTGAATACAGTTTTGCGGGACGTTTGGGCCACTGGATGGAGCCGGCGCTTCGGCCTCTGGGCTTTGATTGGAAAATCGGCGTCGGTCTCGTCGGCGCTTTTGCCGCGCGCGAAGTTTTCGTCAGCACGATGGGCATCACGTACGCGGTGGGCAACTCCGAAGGCAATACCCAAAGTCTTTCCGCCGCCATGCGCGACGATCATTATCCCCCGCGAGAGCAGGACATGCAGCCTCCGCCGGGGCATCATGCTCCAGCCGGAAAACCCGATCTGTGGGTTCCTAAAGGTCCACCTGTCTGGACGCCCCTGGTTGCGATCAGCCTGATGGTCTGGTTCGTCCTGGCCCTTCAGTGCATGAGCACCGTGGCGATCGCCCGCCGCGAGACCGGTGGCTGGCGCTGGCCCATCTTCATGCTCGTTTACATGAACATCCTGGCCTATCTCGGCAGCCTCGCCGTCTTCCAGATCGGCTCCCTGTTTTGGCACGGTTAAGCAGCTTGAATGCTATAATGTTTCTGGTGCATTGATGACACTTGCTGAGCCGACAACCTTACGCTGGACCAAAGACCAATACATGAAATTGGCCGAGCAGGGTCATTTCGAGGGCAAGCGCGTCCAACTCATCGACGGGGAGATCCTGCAAATGGCGCCTCAGGGACACGATCATGCCAGCGCGCTTCGGCGGGCGACCAAACTTCTGGAATCTCTCTTCGAACCTCAACATTGGGTGCGCACGCAATTACAGCTCGATCTTGGCAATTCTCAACCTGAGCCTGACGTGGCGGTTGCCGAGCATGATTTCGGCTGGTATCGCGATCATCCAACGACCGCGATGCTTGTCGTCGAAATCAGCGATTCCAGCCTCTATCTCGATCGCCGGAAGGCCTTACTCTACACGGCGGCCAGAGTACCGGAATATTGGATTGTGAACCTGCCGGATAGAAAGATAGAGGTTTATCGTCGGCCCAAACCGGATCAAACCGAGAAATTGGGTTATCGATATGTTGATCGTTTCGAGTCGCGGGATACCGAAACAATCTCGCCGCTCAGTCGACCCCAAGCAGTGTTCACCGTGAAAAGCTTTTTCGAATAACGCTATGCCCCTTTGGCTCCAATATCTCGTGATCGCCCTGGCCGTCCTCGGCGCGGCCGCGTATCTGTCGCGCCAAATCTGGGCCACCCTCGCCGGCCGCCGCAGCCGACTGGGTTCGTGCTGCGACAAAGGATGCGGCGCTCACGAGCAACAAGCCAAACCTCAGTCCGGCCAGCGTATCGCCTTCCTCCCCGCTGAAATGCTCGGCCGCAAAAAGTGATCCGTCTTTCCATCCGTGTGCATCTGATTCCAATCTGTGGCAAGATAGCTTTTGATCCGTGGCCAAACCCAAACCCAAATCGAAATCCCCAACCACCGACTGGGGCAACGTCGCCGACTGGTACGACCAGCTCGTCGGCGAATCCGGCAGCGAATATCACCGCCACGTCGTGATCCCCGGCGTTCTCCGCCTCCTCGCTGCCGCGCCGGGCGACCCGGTCATTGACGTCGCTTGCGGGCAGGGCGTCTTGTGCCGCGCTTTGCAATCCCGGGGCGTGCAAGCCACCGGCGTTGATGCGGCTGTCGAACTGATCCGTGCTGCCAAAGAGCGCGGCCCCGCCGATATCCGCTACCACGTCGGCGATGCGCGTAACTTGAGTTTTTTTCTGCCGGCGACCTTCACCGCCGCCGCCTGTGTGCTGGCCGTGCAAAATATTCAGCCTCTCGCGCCCGTCCTCGCCGACATCGCCAAAATCCTCAAACCCACGGGCCGGCTCGTGCTCGTGATGATGCACCCCTGTTTCCGCGGCCCAAAAGAAACGAGCTGGGGTTGGGATGAATCCGCCAAAGTCCAATACCGCCGCGTCGATCGCTACCTCTTGCCGCGCAAGACGCCGATCGTCACGCATCCCGGCTCCGATCCGGATCAATACACCTGGACGTTTCACCGCCCGATTGGTGCTTACATTAAAACCCTTCGTCAAAATGGATTCCTGATCGACGCGATGGAGGAATGGCCCAGCCACAAAACCAGCACCAGCGGCCCGCGCGCCGCCGCCGAAAATCAATCCCGAAAGGAAATTCCCCTCTTCCTGGCGATCCGCGCCCTCAAATCGCCCGCTGATTCGCCCGGCGAGCCTCCAGAGCCAGATTCGTCCGAAGCTGAGCCAGCGAGCTTTCCAGGCCCGATGGATACTCGTGCGGATTGAGCAGCCGCTTGATCCCTTCGTGCAGCGACGCCAATTGCTCCTGTGCTCTTCTCCGGCTGACCGCCAGCGGCGGTGGGGTGTAGACCTGCTTCCCGCCTCGAAAGATCGGAACCAGCAAATCCTCGGATACCGTGCCCGGCAAGATCGTCTTTCGCCTCAGCGGATCGACCGGATCGATGATTGTCCACGATTCCGATGCCTTGGGATGCGCCGGCTCGTTGTAGATCGCATCAGCGATAAACCCGGCCGATCCTTTGAATCGCCTCACTTGCAAAACCCCGGGGATCGAAATCTTCGCCGTCTGCTCCGAAAGCTTGAGCTTATAATTCCAGTGCCCTTTTTCGTCCGCGACCGCCCCGAGTTTATAAACTCCCGCCAGCGCCGGCTGGTCATACGCCGTCGCCAATCTTGTCCCGACTCCCCAGACGGCAATTTTGGCCCCCTGGATTTTCAAGCTCTCGATGATCCGCTCATCCAGATCGTTAGTTGCCAGGATTGCTGCGTCGGCGAATCCCGCTTCATCGAGAATCTTCCGCGATTCGATGCTGAGATAGGCCAGGTCACCGGAATCTAGCCGGATGCCGATCATCCGATGCCCGGTTTCGCGCAGCTTCCGCCCGATTGTCACCGCGTGCCGCACGCCCTCCAGCGTGTTGTACGTATCCACCAGAAACCCGCAGTTGTTCGGCATCGCCGCCGCGTACGCCTCAAACGCTTCAAATTCCGAGTCAAACGACATTACCCAGCTATGGGCATGCGTTCCGCGCACCGGAATGCCGAACAGCTTCCCGGCCAAGACGTTGCTCGTCGCCTCGCAGCCTCCGACAAACGCCGCCCGGCTCGCCCCCACCGCGCCGTCGATCCCCTGCGCCCGCCGTAATCCAAATTCCAACACCGGCTCTCCCCGCGCCGCGTGGCAAATCCTCGACGCCTTGGTCGCCACCAGCGTCTGGAAATTAATCAGCGTCAGCAACGGCGTCTCGATGATCTGCCCCTGGGCGATCGGCCCGCTCACTCGGATCAGCGGCTCATGCGGAAATACCGCCGTCCCCTCCGGCACCGCATCCACGTCGCACGTAAACCGCAGCGACGCGAGATAGTCGATAAACCCCGCCTCAAACAGCGGCTTGCCGTCGTTACCGGGCAGGCTCGCCAGATACTTCAAATCTTCCCCTTCGAATCGCAGCCGCTGGAGATACGCGATCACATCCGCCAGCCCGCAGGCAACCGTGTATCCCCCCTGAAACGGATGCGAGCGAAACGAGAGATGAAACACCGCCCGCTGCTGGGCGCGCCCCAGCTTCCAGTAACCGTAGGCCATCGTGAACTGATACAGATCGGTCAGGAGTGACAGCGACCGATCGTAGAGAGGCAGGTTGCCGATCTCGGATTCGCCCATGACGGCGATAGTATAGTCTCGCCGCCAGGGACTTCCGATCCGTTTCCGTCGAATCACTCGGCATCGTCAAGCCGCCGGCAGGCTGTTCAGCAGGTCGATCAAAATCCGAAGCCGCGCATGATCGCGCCGGTTGAACGGGAAAACCAGCCGCGGCAAATTCGCCAGCGCCGGCTCATCCCGCTCGACGCTCAGCGGCCCGCTGATCCGAAATTCCGCCCCGTCGCTCAGATCGGAAAATTCCTGGCTGATCTTCGCCAACTGAGATGCATTTGGCGCGCGGTGCAACCGCAGCACGACCATGTCTCGCGTGTAACGGATGCTGTGATAGTTGCTGTAAAAACGCCGAATCTCCTCGATCGCATCGGCGACATTGTCGGTGATTCGGTACAGCCGCAGGTCCGCCTCGTTGAGCAGGCCCCGGGCCAGAAGCTGGCTCTCGACATACTCCTGCCATTTCTTCCAGTAATCTCCGCCGGGGCTGTCCACCAATACGATCGGCATCGGCACCGATTTGCCCGTCTGCACCAGCGTCAACACTTCAAACCCCTCGTCCATCGTGCCGAACCCGCCGGGGAACAGTGCAATGGCGTGGCTGGACCTCACGAACATCAATTTGCGCGTGAAGAAATATTTGAAATTGATCAACTTCGGATCGTTGGCGATGAAATCGTTGGTCTTCTGCTCGAACGGCAACCGGATCGCCAACCCAAAGCTTGGCTTGGCCCCCGCGCCGCCGTGCCCTGCCGCCATGATCCCGCCGCCGGCGCCGGTGATCACCATCCAACCCAGCTCGGCCATCTTCCTGGCGAACTCCGCCGCCTGCCGGTAGTCGTTGTGATTCTCAAACGTCCGCGCGCTCCCGAAGATGCTAACCTTTCGCACGTCCCGGTAGGGGGCGAAAATCTTCAGCGCA
>CAZCKE010000071.1:10430-12614 GCA_964499005.1 uncultured Tepidisphaeraceae bacterium | reverse complement strand
GTGAAGCGTTTGGTCTTGCTGAGAGAATAGAACAGCGCGACGGAACGTTTCCCCTTGGCCATCCCTGACCATCCTTTCACGACAAGCACCATGCCGGACGATTCTTCCTAAATCTTTCACGGCATGGTTGAATTGATGTGCGCCAAACTACGATCCCGATGCGCACAAATCAAGAACGGAGCGATCAATCGGCGCACAATTCAGTGTGAATTGCCGCCGCCATCGGGTTCGAGACGGGAGAGGTTGGTTTTTGCGCTTTTGATGTTCGGGTCGGCGGCGATGGCGGCTTTGTATTCCGCGATGGCCGCGTCTTTCTGGCCTTTGTGTTCCAATTGGAGGCCCAGATTGTTGTGCGCGGCAGCATTTTTGGGATCGCAACGGATAGCCTCCTTGTATTCTGCTATTGCCGCATCGGCCTGATTCCCGTTATCCAGATTGACCGCAAGATAATAGTGGGCAGAGCCATTGTCCTTATTGCAACGAATGGCCTCCCTGTATTCTTTGTTGGCATCGTCGATCTGATTTTTCGCGTCATAACAAAGGGCTAGATTATTGTGGGCATCGCCAAAGTCGTTGTCGATCGCAATCGCCTGTTTGTATTCGGCGATTGCATCGTCAACTTGGCCCTTGTGGTTGAGAGAAATGGCTAGATCGTAATGGGCTTTTTCATCCTTGGGATTGACGCGAAGGGCTTCCTTGTATTCCGCGATGGCGGCATCGGCCTGTCCTTTGGCGGCCAGAATGGTTCCCAGATTCAAATGCGCTGCACCATTGTTGTTGTCGATCTTGATCGCCTGGCGATATTCATCCATCGCTTTGTCGGGCAAATTGTTCTTTTCATCCTCGACACCCGCGTTGTAATGAGTATCCGATCGGTCCTTGGTGAAATTACTGACCAGGATCACCACCGCGCAAATCAGTACGACCAGGGAAATCAGTAAGCGCAATATTTTCATTGAATGTTTTCCTTAAAAACAGAACCCGTCGAATTTCACTCAGGCGAAATCTCATGCAAATGCGATGTCCGCGATGCGGTGCCGAGCCAAGCTATAAAGATGCAGCTCGCTCTGCGGCTGGCGGCCTTCCCAGGAGTTCCAGAGCAGCAGCCGTTGCCGGTCGGACGTGACGGCCGCGACCGCATGGGCGGCGCCGGCCACGATACGCGGCCCCAGATGCGCACTGGCGTATTGCGTAGTCAGTTCATCGTCGGGCCCGATGCACATGATCGGCCCAAAGTCACCTGCGAGCAAGAGGCGCAGATCACCCAGCCAGGGCAATGCCGCCGCGGCGGTCACGCGCCCCGATCGCCGCTGCTGATCGAGGATCGACCCGTCCTCCGGCGAGAGCGAGCAAATCGTTCCGTCCTCATAGACGGCCAGGAGGCGCTGCGGTTGCACGAAGATCGCGGCGACATCGGATTTCTGCGCGGGCCCAAAGAGCTTCATCTCTCCCTGCCCATTAACGCTGAGCAATTGCCCGCCGCTGCTGAGGAACAGCCGATCATTTCCGAAGGAGACGAGATTTCGTGGCGCAAACGACGCCACCGGCGCGGCCGATGGGCGGATGGTGATATCCGGCTGTTGGGGTTGGTCGATCGACCACGAAGCCAATCCTGCCTCGCCGTGGGTAGCCCAGATTCGACCAGGCGTGGCAATGGCCGCGTTGAATCCCAATTGCGAGGTCACCTGCGGATCGCGATAAGAGGGAGAATCTTTTTTGTCACTCAAGATGCCTTGCCGGCAGCCGATCAACAAACCGTTCTGGCCGTCAGAATTAACGCTGCGAAATGGCCCCAGCTCATCGGGCATGGGGACCATCGTGGGCTTTTGGCCGGCGTCTATTCGAATCAGGCTCGTTCCCGCCACGACCCAAAGCGTCGCAGGCTTGGCGTTCTGGGCGGAAGCCAACAGGAGCGACCGCAGCAGATCTGCCTGGTCGGCAACGCCAATGCGATCGAGCACCTGCCCGGGCCCTAATTGCGGCGCTGATACACGGATCGATTCGAATTGCGCGAAGAGCTCGGCCGAGCGTTTGAGATGATCGGCATGGTCCGCGGCGCGGCGCTGGGCGGTTTGTTTCTGAAAAATTTCGGCCTTCTGTTTTCGCAGGCTCGGACAAATCAAGTCGAGTTTCGTTCGGGCCAAAAGCCTCCAACCGCGACCCAAAGACCAACCTGCAACCGCT
>CAZCKE010000071.1:0-10420 GCA_964499005.1 uncultured Tepidisphaeraceae bacterium | reverse complement strand
CGGGGGGCGGCGCTGGGCGGTTTGTTGGTGAAGAATTTCGGCCGGCTTTTTTCGCAGGATAGGACAATCCAGATCGAGTTGGGTCGGGGCCAATAGCTCGACGCCGCAGCCGAATGCGACGCTGCCGCCGGCTTTCAGAAGAGAGGCGATCAATTCCTGGCGCCCGGAATCCGAAAGCAATGCCTCCACGGCCCGCTGGCGTGCCAGACCGCGAGCGGCCGTGCCCATCGCATTGGAGAAATAGGCGGAGATATCCGGGCCGGTGATGACCGAACGCGAGGCAAGCAACGATTCTTCGAGCATCCGTTGTTCGGTCGGATCGGGCAGGCCGCGCACGGTGCAGGAGAATGTGCCGCAGGCGCTATGGCCATCGGAGGTGACCAGTTCGCTCAATTCCCACGAGACGCGGAGTCCCGCGGATCGCAGTTCGATCCCGCCGTTTTCCCGCCGGGCCAACTCGGATTCACGAAGCATGATGAAATTTTAAGATGGCAGGGCGCGAATCGCCACCGGCGAGAAGATTTGGGCTAGCCTATAACCGACCCTGGGCTTGACCCATGCCACAGGGGCCGCTTTGATGGCCCCATATGGGCGATCCCGAGGCAAACGCACCCGGCACCGGCTGGCGCTGGGGACCGCCTTTGCTGGTGATCCTTCTGACGCTTGCGGCGTACTGCAACAGCCTGCGGGGTCCATTCATTTTCGACGATTTCGATTCGATCGCGAATAACCCGCAAATCCGCTCACTGGGCACCAGTTTCAGCACTGGCGATCCGGGAACGACGGTGGCCGGGCGGCCGATTCTGGCGTTGAGCTTTGCGTTGGATTACGCCATTGCGGGCAACCGCGTCGAAATCTATCACGCCACCAATTTGCTGATTCACCTGGGATGCGCGCTGTTGCTATACGGAATTGTTCGGCGCACGCTTTTGCGGCGTGAAAACTGGGGAGATCGATTCGCCAATTCGGCGGATTGGCTGGCGGCGGCAACGGCGGGGATTTGGGCGGTTCATCCGCTCAATACCGAGGCGGTTACGTATTTGGTGCAGCGAGCCGAATCTCTGGCGGGATTATTTTTTCTTGTTGTGATTTACTGCCTGATTCGCGCGGCGGAAAAACCCAGGCTCAGATGGTTTCTTGGCGCCGTGGCGGCATGCGCGCTGGGGATCGGCACAAAGGAGTTGGTCGCGATCTCTCCGATTGTGGCGCTGATGTATGACCGCAGATTTCTCAGCGGATCATTCTCAAGGGCATTGCGCGCACGATGGGCGCTGTATGGCGGATTAGCCGCGACTTGGGCGATTTTTGCGATCTTGTTGGCAGGTGGAGCGCGCGGATCATCCATTAGCTTTCGATCCATCACGCCGCTGGATTATGCGCGGACGCAGTTGGACGCGGTGGCGCATTACCTGCGATTAGCGATTTGGCCGAGCACGCTGGTGTTGGACGAATATGGATGGCGGCTGTCGAAACATTGGGGGGATATTCGGATTGGCGGCTGGTTCGTGTTGCTATTGGGATCGGCGACGGTGATTTTAATTTGGAAGAATTCGTGGTTGGGATTTGTGGGGGCGTGGGTTTTTCTGATCCTCGCGCCGTCGTCGAGCGCCGTGCCGATTATCACGGAAGTGGTGGCCGAGCATCGGATGTATCTGCCGCTGATGGGGATGGTGGTGCTGGGTGTTGTGGCATTTTGGGCGATTGCCGAGCGGTGGGGCGTTTGGTGGGTTTCGCCTGTGGCGGCGGCGATGGTGATCGTGGTTCTGATGTGTCGCACGCTGATGCGTAACGTGGACTATCAGACGGCGGAGGGTATCTGGCGAGCGACGATTGCGCAGAGGCCGCTGAACCCTCGGGCGCATTTCAATTTGGCTGCCGCGTTAGCGGACGGGGGCAGGGCAAGTGAAGCGGCGGGTGAATATCGAGAGGCTTTTCAGTTGCAGCCTGATTACTACGCCGCCGCGTTCAAGCTGGGCGAAACGCTCATCGCGATGAAAGATTTTTCCGGAGCACAAAAAGTTTACGGCGATCTTATCGCCGCCAACGCGCCGACCGCGGCGCTCTGGCGCGCTCATGTCATGCTCGGCTCTATTGACGTCCAGCAACATAATTGGCCCGCCGCCAAATCAGAATTTCAATCGGCGATAGCACTCAAGGCCGATGACCCGCAAATTCACTTTCATCTGGGAATGGTGCTGGAACAGATGCACGATTGGAAGGGGGCTCAAAGCGAGTTTGAGCAAACCCTGCGGCTATCTCCCGATGACCTCACGGCTCGCGGGGAACTGGACCGCGTTCAAGTTCAATTAAGACAGTAAATGGAATTTCGCCGCGGTTCTCAGGGATTGACCGACATATGTGCCGGTTGCGGCGCGGGAGAAGCCTGCACATCGGCCGTGGAGGATCCGACCGACTTCATCTCTGCAATCAGCTCCTGTACTTTTTCCGAGTCATTGACGGCGTGTACCGAACCCTCCAGCATGGCCGGACCCAAGGGATCGACCATATGCCCGCGTTGCGAGCAGACCTTCACCCAGGCCTTGTGAATCGTAACTGTCGCGCCGCCTTGCGAAGTGTCAACGACGGCAACGCCAGTCCCGCTATATTCCAGTACATCGGAGGGATTTGCACCGTCTCCCATCAGATACCAGTGAACCGATGCGTTGGTGTTCACGGGGTGATCGGCTTTGGTCGTGTGCCAGGGATTCCAATAGACACGGACATGGGCGATCTGATGCGGCAGGGCGTACGAATCCGGCGCCAGCGGCTTGCCGGGGTCGTCTCGCCGGTTTTCATCACCGTCCTGGACCAGCACGATGTCGCAATCGCCAGTCGAATTATGGCTGATGTAGGCGTGCGAAAACGTCTGTGAGAAATCGTGAAGACCGTCCTGGCTCACCATTTTCAGGGAATTCTGATTCGACGAGCAACCGGCTGCCAATACTGCCAACAGCAGTCCCGCAAGGGCAGACGGCGAGAATGGCGAACTTCGCAATTTCATCTCAGGCACTTATCGGCTCCTTTGCCCTGATTAGGCCAGACAACCACTCTGGCGGAAAAAAACGCCTAAATCCTCGTCAATCTTTAACGACTGGCTATCGATGCCCGACATCAGGTCAATCCCAATAGACCCAGGGCATCTCGTTCGACAATTCCCCTGAGGGCTTCACGTGGCACCACCGGCAGATTTGTTCCTTGCGCCAGTTGATAGGTGCTGTAAAGCGCTTCGATGCACTCCGTTACATTCGTGTATGGGAAATCGCTTCCAAACAGCAATTTTTCAATCACTTGCGACTGATGCGCTCCGACCAGCGCGTTATAGGCTTGCCACGGACGGGCCAGCAGCCCGCTAATGTCGGCAAAGACATTCTCATGCTTGCTCAGCAAGCAAATCGTTTCATCCACCCAAGGATGACCAAGCTGAGCGACGACGATCCGGAGCTTGGGAAACGAGCGGGCGATCTCATCCAGTAGATATGGACGGGCGAACTCCAGCTTGCTTTGTTCGGTGAATTGGCCAACCGGATGGATCAAAACCGGCATCCCCAGCCGTTCCGCCTCGGCGTAAACGGCCATCGCCCGTGAATCGCTGGGGTGAAAATCCTGATTGGCCGGCGAGACCGTGATCCCGCGAAGCCGCAAGGTTGCGCGGGCCGCATGCAGATCGTCCAGAGCGCTGCGTTCGGTTGGATCGATGCCGGCAAAGCCGATCAGTTTCTGGGGGAAGCGATTGACGTATTCTGCCACATAGCTGTTGGGTATCTCCGCCTGCAAATACTTGCTCTTAAACCCCAGGACGATCGATTTATCCACGACAGCGCTTTGAGCCCAGTGATGGTCGGGGTCGGCTGCCGGGACGCCGCCGCGCCAACCTTTGGCTGAAGACGCCATGCGGGGGGAGCGGCCGCGCTGGGGGCGAGAGCCGTCACCCAGGTCCAATAGACCCAGCTGGTCAGGGGATTGCCAGATATGAGTATGACAATCAACGATCATGCTTACCTTGGATACCGCAAGTTTGAAGACCCTGCGGGGCGAGGTTTATGACTGCGCCTTGGTTCGCGGCCAAGCGTCTAGTGTAGGACGAGCGGCACATCGCGTCAAAGGTTTTGAGTGATGCGTTGCGCCGCTGTCCAGCCAATTCATATTATCGGACGATGATGCAAACTCTTTGCAGAAAATCCGTAAGACCAACTTATTAATGGAATTGCAATCATTCCGCGAGCAAACTCATCCGGCTTATTTGGCGGGTTGACGCATCTGCGCGACACGTATACGCTGTGAAATCGAACACCGAAGGAGACCCACAATGGCATTCACGCTGCCCCCGCTCCCATTTGCTTCCGACGCCTTGGAGCCCAACATCGATAAGGCGACGATGGAAATCCATCACGGCAAACACCACCAGGCGTACATCACCAATCTGAATAAAGCCCTCGAACAGGCCCCGCAGCTTGCCGGCAAGACCCTGGAAGATTTGCTGGCCGGCAACCTGGCAATCGTACCTGAGGCGATCAAGACTCCGGTCCGTAACAACGCCGGCGGCCATCACAACCACTCGCTCTTTTGGGAGATCCTCAACCCGGCAGGCAAGAGCGGAACGGCGCCGGTCGGCCAATTGGCCACGGTGATCAACAGCACCTTCGGCTCGTTCGACCAGTTCAAGGAAAAGTTCGCGGCGGCCGGGACCGGGCGGTTTGGATCGGGATGGGCCTGGCTGATCAAAAAGGGGGGGAAGTTGGAGATCATTTCCACCGCGAATCAGGACAGCCCGCTGATGGACGGGGCGTACCCCGTTATCGGACTGGATGTCTGGGAACACGCCTACTACCTTAAATATCAGAACCGCCGGCCGGACTATATCACTGCTTGGTGGAACGTGATCAATTGGAAAGTTGCCGACGATCGCTTTGGCAAAGCGCGCTAGGAAGCTGTTTGCGAATGGGATTTTTGATGGCGAAATCAGGGCAAATCGGTATAACGGTTCAGCGGATTCAGCACAGTGCCGACAAGGGCGGGCGGCCGCGCTGAACTCCCATCATCTTCTCCATGCGCCGACTTTATCTCCGTGATTGCCAGCCGGGCGACGTCATTGAAGACGTCTACGTGATTACCAACAAACAGTTGGCCGCCACGTCCACGGGCAAATATTTCATCAAGGCTTTCTGCTCCGATCGAACCGCGCAGCTCACCGCCCGCGTCTGGAATGCCACGCGCGACATATTCAACACGATGCCTGACGGCGGCTTTTTGCGCATCCGCGGGCGCGTCGAGAACTATCAGAACAATCTTCAGCTCATTATCGAGCAGATGTGGGCCGCCAAGGACGGCAGCTTCGAGCTGGAGGATCTCCTGCCGCAAACGACGCGCGACATCAACCAGATGTGCCAGCGCGTCTTTGAAATCTGCGGGAGCATCCAGAATCGGCACCTGGCGGCCCTAATCCAGGCTTACCTCGACGATGAGACACTGATGAACAATTTCTGCAAGGCGCCCGCCGCCATGCACTTTCATCATGCCTTTATCGGGGGGCTGCTGGAGCACACGCTTAACGCGATGGAAGTGGCCGAGGCGGTCTGCAAATTTTATCCCAAGTTGAATCGCGATCTGGTCGTTGCCGGCATATTTCTGCATGACATCGCAAAGACCTGGGAACTGAGCTATGAGTGCGCGTTTGGTTACACCGATGGGGGACAGCTCGTCGGCCACATCGTCAAGGCGGCCATGTGGGTCGAGGACAAGGCGCGACAAGCCGAGCAGATCATTGGCGAAAAGATCCCGCAAGACTTGATCAATGTGGTGCAGCACATCATTTTGAGTCATCATGGCGAGCCGGAATTCGGCGCCGCCCGAGTTCCCAGCACGCCCGAGGCGATCGCCGTCCACGTGATCGAAAACCTGGATGCAAAGCTGATGATGGCCCTGGAGTCTACGCGAGGTGAAGGCATCAACGGCGAGGGGAACTGGACCGAATACATGAAGGCGTTCAATGGCCGGCTCTATCGGCCGGACGTAGCGACGCCGGAAGCCCAGGGCGGGGAATCCGCTCCGGCTCAAATCGAGCCGTCTGCCGTATCGCCTCAACCATCTGTTTCCAAGCCCCAGGTTTTGCCTGCCAAACAGGAGACGCCCGGAGCGAAACTGGCGATTACCAATCCACTTTTTGAAACCGGCGCGCAACGCAAGCGATAGCCGCAATTTCCGCGATCAAGAATCTTTTCGATTTTCAGCTTCACAAATCAGCGGGCTTCGGGCTACTGTGGATCAGTCCGATTCGGTCTATTCCACGGAAATTGAAGGAGCCGCCTCAATGAACGACAAACCCCTCACACGTAAACAGATGGTCGAGCTTCTCAATGAGGATCTTTCCCGCGAATATCAGGCTGTGATCGCGTATGTCATCTACAGCCAGGTGCTTAAAGGCGCCCAGTACATGGACATCGCCAAGGAATTGGAGAAGCACGCGGGAGAAGAGCTCCAGCACGCCATCAAGCTGTCCAAGCAAATCGATTATTTTGGCGGAATGCCCGCGGCGACGCCCAAGCCGGTCAAAACATCCGAAGACGCCAAGACGATGCTGAAGGCCGACCTGGAAAACGAACGCGTGACGATCGCCAATTACCGCAAGCGCATCCGCCAGGCCGAGGCGATGGGGGAGTTCGCTCTCAGTGAAATTCTTCGAAAAATTTTAACGGAAGAACAAGACCATTTGATCGATCTGGCGACCGCTCTGGGGATCGAGCCGCCCGATCCCGGGGAAGCCGAATGAAAGGTCGCGGCGGCCGCTGGAATTTCGTGTTAAAGCGAGGCGTCTAGGACTTCCTTGAAATCCTTTTCCGCGCGCAGCCCGACAAACTTTTGGGTGACTTGGCCGCCTTTGAATAGCAGGACGGTTGGGATTGCGCTGATAGCATATTTGCTTGCAACGCCATGGTTGGAATCGGTATCGAGTTTGCCGATTTTCACGCGGCCATTGTAATCGGTGGCGAGCTTTTCAATCGTGGGAGCCAGACGGCGGCAGGGTTGGCACCATTCGGCCCAGAAATCGACCAAGACCGGGACCTGGGATTTCAATACTTCCTGCTCGAAATTCGCATCGGTAAATTGCTTTACGCTTTCATTAGCCATCATTGCTCCTCATTTACTGTATCGACAAAGGGATAATAGAAGTGTGAGCCGGGGGAGTCAACGCGGCCCGGGACCGTCGCGTAGGGCGTTGCGCACGGACACTACGTTTAAAGCCCCTAAAGCGCCAGAGCAAAGGGACACCAGTAGCAATGCAAACGCGGTCCATCCCGGAAAGACGTCCGGCAGCGCACTATCAGGCCCGGCGAGCAATAAACAGATCGCGCCGATGAAAAGCAGTCCGCTCGTGGTCAGGAGGATGGGAATGATGGTACGCCGCGCATGAAGCGGATCGCGAGGTGGCCGGGCTCGAGAATAGGGTGCTGGCATACGGGGCTCAATTGTCGCCAGTTGGATTTCTCTGGGGCGGCAATCGGTCTGCGGATTATAATGGGCCCGATGTCCGGGCCAAGGGACCAATCCGTCAGGAGTCCCGCGGTGGCTGGGCTGTTTTATCCCGGCCAGGCGGATCGCTGTCGAGCAGTGGCGGAAGAACTGCTGTCCACGGCGCGGTCCGAGATGATGAAAAAAGTCGGCGGATGGCGTTCCGAAGCCAAAGCGCTGGGAGCCATTGTGCCGCACGCCGGATGGGTTTGCAGCGGCGCGATTGCGGCTGAGGCGATCATTGCCTTGAGCCAGCAGCGGCCGACGGTTGATCTGGTCGTGGTATTTGGCGCAATCCACACCTCGGCGCCAATCGAGTTGGGCGTGCTTGATTCACATGGAATTTGGGCGATTCCCGGAGCTCAATTAGCCGTGCGAAATGCACTGCGGGATGAGTTGGCGGGAGACGAGCGGCGGTTTGTGGTGGATGATCGATTTCATCATCGCGAGCATGCAGTGGAGGTGGAATTGCCTCTGATTCGTGAGGCGTGGCCCAAAGCTCAGATCCTTCCCATCGAAACGCCGCCGAATCAGCAGGCGGTGCGGATGGGTGAGCAGGTGGCAAGGAAAATCTCAGAGGTCGGGCTGTCAGCCGTCTATCTGGCTAGCAGTGACTTGACACACTATGGACTCGACTACGGCTTTACCCCCGCGGGCGTCGGCGAGACAGGGCTGAAGTGGGCTCTGGAAAATGATCGTCGGTTACTCGATGTGATCGCGAAGATGGAAGCCGATCGCGTCGTGCCCGAAGCGGCAGCCCACTCCAACGCTTGCGGAGCGGGCGCGATCGCGGCCATGCTTGGAGCCTGCGGCGAGTCCGGGGCCCGGCGAGCTTTTGTCCTGCGGCACCAGAACAGCTATCAGATCTTGGCTCAAGTGATGCCCCAAGAACCCACCAACGCCGTCGGCTATGCCGCGGTGTGGGTGGGATAAGCCTCCCAAGGTCAGATAACCTTGGTATGGCGGGCCGATGGCGATGGCTTTGGACAACATCGAGCCCGGACCGTCGCGCCAAGGCAACGTAATGACGGGTGATTGTTGCTTTGCGGCTACATACAGAACAATTGATTTGATCGGAAATACCGGCTTGGGTGATTGGTGATCGAAATCCGGGGCCTTGTTATCGGGTGAACAGCGGATCAAGACGTGGGTGAACTGGTGGAACAGCCTTTGCTCAGAGGTCGAGCGAAAGAGGGAGTGTCGAATGAATGAACAGGAATTTCAGACCAAGCTTGCGGAATTGATGGGTGAGATCAGCACCTTGCCGGCCAGTGAACGTCAGAAGCTCGAAAAGCTGGCCGATGAGACGCGCGCCCGTCACGAGAAGCTACGGCAGACCGTCAGCAGCCTTCAGGAAAGCCTGGATTATCTCCGGCTCAGCATCAAATACCTGGTCTTCGACCTGGAGGCCACTCGGAGGGAAAACACGTACCTCCGCAAGATGCTGGAAGAAACCGCTGGCGGCGGCTCGGCCGATTAATTCGGCCGCTTGGTCGACGGAATACAGCATTCCGACTGATTTCGAAATTAAAACTTGTTGAACCTCGTCCGGGCCTCTCGCCAGATGGGCCTGGATGTCTTCTCCTCCAAAGCAGGCGTGCATACCGCCTGCTTTTTTTTCATTTTTGCCGAAAGCCTGCCGCATCCTTACTGATTGTTTACAATTCAGGGTTAGTTTGGGCTCCTTTCTGCGAGCCCGGCTTGCCAGAAGGGGTCGCATACAAGGCGGAGACTAGGTGCGGACATGGACGGACACAAGATCATGAAAAGGGCCGCAACGGTGGGTTGCGGTGTTTTGCTGGGGCTCTGGGGATGCAGCGGAAGTTTACAGCATGGCGAGCCGCTGACCATGTCGTTTGTAACACCCGTTCCGCTGGCGACCGGGCGTGCAATCACACCGGCAGGGACGGAGGGGCAAAACGTCGGCAATCTTCCGATGAACGTCGTTGTCAGCGCTGATGGTCGCTATGCTGTCACGAGCGACATGGGGTACTGGCAGGCGATGTGGTCGATCCGGACCGCTGATGCCAAAGGGGTTTCGCATCTGGATTTTTCCAATCGCCGCGATCGCAATGGCGGGACGACTCGCCCTGCGCGCGGAGCTGAGACGGCCAACAACGGAGAAGCCGCACAGAATCAACCCGCCCCCCGGGGAGCGCAAACCAACGGGCTTTATCTGGGTCTGGTCATCACCAAAGACAACGTGATCTATGCCGCTCAGGGAGCCCAGGACAGCATCGCGGTGCTCCACCTGGGGGATGATGGCACGCTGCAATCCAAGGGAAGCATTCCCACAAAGCACCAGGATTTTCCGGCAGGACTGGCTCTGGACGATCGTGGCTATTTGTACGTGGCCAACAACGCGTCGGGGAACGGCGATCCGTTCAAACTGACTGGCAGCATGGCGATTTACAACCGGGACAGCGGAAAAGAGCTGGGGCGATACACGTTTTCGCAAAGCTATGGCGGAACTTCCAATTTCCCATTTGCAATAGCCGCGTTGCGCGATGGCAGCAAGACGTATGTGGCAAGCGAGCGTGATGATGCCGTGTACGCGCTGAACACGAAAGATCCGTCCAATCCGCAATTGATCGGCAAGATTTCGACCGGCGCCCGGCCCGTGGCGCTGACGTTTTCCAGCAGCCAGGATCGGCTGTACGTCGCGAATTCGCTGAGCGACACGGTGGCGGTCATCGACCCTTCAAGCGATCAGGTGGTCGCGACGGGGCTGCTGCGCCCGGGGATCGTTCGCGATCTGCCGGGCGCGACGCCGACAGCGATTGCCGTTTCGCGGGATGATCAAACGCTTTACGTGACACTGGCGGATATGAACGCCGTAGCCGTCGTCGATGCGAAGAGCATGGAAGTTCAGGGATATATCCCAGCGGGGTGGTATCCCACGACGCTGGCGATA
>CAZCKE010000070.1:0-12636 GCA_964499005.1 uncultured Tepidisphaeraceae bacterium | reverse complement strand
GTCGTTCGTCGCGGCGGGCAGCGGCAACTCGCTATCCAGATCCAGCGTCGCGCCAGGCGAAGGTTCGGCTGGTTCCACCGGCTGATGTCGCATGGCCGCCGACGCGCGAGTGGTTGCCGCCTCACCGCGCACGGGGGCTGGAAAATCCTCCGCCCGAATTTCGAGTCCCGCAATCGGCTGCGCAACGGGCTCGCTTGGCGGTGGCGCTTCGACGGGCGCATCCATGAGCGGCGTTGTGTCGAGATTCAATTCCACCGGCCCAGCGCGACACTCGACGGGGCGGCTTTGAAGGTTCAGGCCGGAAACGATCAGCGGCGCCTCCGATGCGCGCGGCGGTTCGATCACATCGTCCGCAACCGCAGCCGGACGCGCGGGTGCCGTCATATCGATCTTGGACAGGTCAATCTCGGGAGGAGGGGGCGCCATGGCAATTATTGCCGGCGCTGTTGCCGCGGGTCGAGCGACAGGCGCAACGACGGGCGCGGGCTTTGGTGCGGGGATCGGTGCGTCGAGGACTTCGACTTGGGGCGGCGCGGCTTCCGCTGTAATTGGCGCGGGTGGGATGCGCTTGGCTTGCGTGCGCTCGAATCGTGCCGTCGGTTTGGGCTCGGTCTTTCGAGGCCGGCCACGCTTGGGCGATGAAATCGCCAGCGCTTCCTCGGTCGAAACCTCTTCGGTTTCCTCCAAATCGAGAACCGGGGGTTCCGAGGACTCAGGTTCGGGCTCGGGCGCTGTCACGGCTGGAGCGATGGGCTTCGGCGGCATAATGGGTTCAGGGATTGGCTCCGGCGGAGGCTCCGGAGCAAAGACTTGCGCGACGATCGGCTCGGGCTCGGGTTCAAACTCCGGCTCCGGCGAAGAAGGCGGCGCGGGAGGAGCTTCGATGACAGTGAAAGGCTCGGGCTCGATCTCCGGTTGCTCAATCGTGGATTGCTCGATTGTCGTCGGCGCGGTTTCCGGTTCCTCGCCCGCGGCGCTTTCGGCGGCGCTGGTGACACCCTGCCCGGCGGCTGAGGCGGAATTAATCCCGGAGCCTTCCAAATCTTCCACCGCCGCGGCAGTGAGCGACAGTGGCTGCCCCGCCGGCTCCTCCTGCGACTCCGCCGATTGGGGTTCGAGCGGCGCCAGAGGCTCGAGATCCTCCGGCGAAGTCACCGCCAGCGTGTCCAGGGAAATGGCCGATTCGGAGAGCGCGGCCGGTTCGACAAATCCCTTGGGGAATACAATCTTCATCTCGGCGTCGCCGATTTCGATCTTGTCGCCGGGATGGATTTCCCGGCGATGAACTTTCTTGCGGTTGACGAAAGTCCCGGTGCGCGATTCCAGGTCGCGGATGTAATACTTCCCCTTCCCTCGATAAATGATGGCGTGGCGAGTCGAGACGGATTGTTGCAGGATCGCGACATCGCAGTTGCTGCGCCGCCCGATCAGGGCAACCCGGCCCGGCACGGACGCGGCCCCCTCGCCGGTGACATCGATGACGATGGCGGCATCCTCTTCTTCAATGGCTCCCGGATGATCCGATTGAAATTTAAAAAGGAACTTCCCGATCCGTATCTCGTCTCCGTCGGTCAGTTGCGATTCCCGGACGGGCTTGTTGTTCACGATGACTTTGGTGCGGCTGGCCAGGTCGCGGATGAAGGCGCCCCGCGTATCGTAGATCAGCAGCGCGTGGTGATTGCTGACTGTGGAGGAGAGAAGATGCAGGTGGCAGGTATCTCCCGAGCCGATGAGCGTTGCCGTGCGCGTCAGCGCAAGAGAGGGCTTGCCGGCATGGGCCCCAATGGGAACCAAAGTCGGCGAGCCGCCCGTACGCTCATCGGAAGAAGGCTTCGCGGCCATCGAATTCACATCCTGCACCGATTGACCAGAGCTGCCAAACGACCTCCGCGCGCCGGATGAAAACAACGGAGATGCACCATGCCCGCTGAGGCCGGAGCCTCTGAAAATCCTACCACAGCATCGACGCGTCCCGCACGAAAAAACGCTAATTTCAGCCCCGCTTACTTTATCGGCCCTTGCCAGGGTCCGATATCCGGCCGCGCCGTTGAATTAACTGATACCAGCCTCAATGACGATGGAATTATCGGACGCCACAGGCTCATTTTCACAACAGCAGATGTTTGGGAAATTCGCGCGGGCGATCCTTTTGGCGGCGGGAAATCAGTTCCGGTCGGTGCGGTCGGCGGTTAGGTTGGGCTGGCCGTTTTGCATCGTCAGGTGGATCGTGCAGGTGTAATGCTGCATGTTTCGATCGTAGCCGGTGTTCGTGAAGTAGTAGAAAGCATCGACGACGTACGTTCGTAGATCGCCGGCACTGGGAGTATCCTGGGGCGTGACGGAGATTCCGTTGCTGCCGTATGCGGGGAAACTACCCCGAACCAGGACGGGCACCCAGTTGTTTTCCTGGCAGACCTGTAGCGTGGCGCGCTGATAGGCGTCCTGGCGCAATTCCGGGTCCTTTTGCTGCAATAATTGCTCGGCTTGCTGTTGGGCTTGAGCCTGTTGCTGCTGTTGCGATGTGACCAGGGGATTGTTCTGGTCGCCGCCAGCTGCCGCGGGAGGCGTCGTGCCTCCGCCCCCTTTGGCATCCTTGTTCGCCGCGGGCTTATCCGAAAGCCCGCGAATGAACAGGATGATGATGATCAGCAGCAGAACGCCGCCGCCGCCGAACCAGACCTTGGGATTTTTCTTGGCCATGGCGGCCAGGGGCCCGAGCTTCGCGATCCACTGGGAGGGAGGATGAGCTCGGAAGAATCCTGCCACGCCGCGGCCGGCCCCCGCCGCCAACGCTCCGGCGGCACCGAAGCCCTGCGAGATCACCTGTCCGGCGTCCGAGTGCGGTTGAACATTTGTTTGCTGAAACCCGCTGGCGGGTTGAACCGCCGGATTTTGCTGCCATCCGCTTTGCTGAACGCCGGTTTGTACGGCGGGCTGCTGCCAGGGCGTCGCCGGATTGGACGGCGGAGCGATCGGCGCCACAGGCGGCCGCGCGGGCTGGCTTGGAATCGGCGGTGGCGCCGCGGGCATCCCCGAAAGCACTCGTGACAACTCATCCAGCCTAGGCCGCATCCGCGGATCGACCGCCAGGCATCGGGCAATGATCTGCGACCAGGCCATCGGCGTGTCCCGCCGAACCATTTCCGGCGCCACGAATGCCCCCATCGGCCGGCGGCCCGTTAACATCTCGTACCAGATGACGCCAAATGCGTAGACGTCGCTGGCGGTGGAGACTTCACGCCCCTCGGCCTGCTCGGGGGCCATATAGCTTTCTGTGCCGGTGACCATGCCGGTCTGCGTCAGGCGGGTCGCGGCCATCGTGTCGCCGGTGGAGGTCCGCGCGATGCCGAAGTCCACCATTTTGACCAGGTCGTCCTGGGCGATCAGGATGTTTCCGGGCTTGAGATCGCGGTGAATGATCTGCTGGCTGTGGAGATATTTGAGTCCCGTGACGATCTGCGACATCGCCGAGCGAAGCTGCTCGAGCGGGAGCGGGGCCTGCCCGCCGCGCATCTTGGAAATCCACGACGTCATCGGCAGGCCGTCGATCCAATCCATCGCGAGCCAGAGTAATTTTTCATCACGGCCGTGAGCCTGGAGGCGAACGACGTTGGGATGCTTGAGCGAAGTCAGCGTTCCGATTTCCGCTTCGAAGCGGGCTTTCCAGGAAGGGTCCTGGTCGGCGTCGCCGCGGAGGAGTTTCACGGCGGCAGGCATGTCATTGTCTTTATGAAGCCCGCGAAGGACCAATCCCATGCCGCCCTGCGCGACAAAGGCCCGGATGGAGTAGGGACCGATCTGGCGGGGGAGCCATCCTTCAAATCCCGTGCTGCCGGCAGGGACTTCCTGTTTGAAATAGAACAATTCGGCCTTGCAGCCGGGACATTTGCTGGCCTTGTGGGAAAGGTTGGCCAGGACTTCGTGGCAACGGGGGCATCGAACCTGCCAGGGGTTGTCGGTAACGACGACGGAAGTTTTGGTTTCGCGCTTGAGGCAGCGGATCGTGGCCGGGCCGATCTTGAAAGTCGTACCGGGCTTTAAGGGGAGCTGGCTGACCTTTGTTCCATCCGCCATCACCACTCGCGCGGTGGAACTGGCGCATTCGAGGAGCATCGACCCATCGGCTTGCCGGAGCACTTGAGCATGAATGCGCTCGACTTCGGGATTGTCGATGCAAAGGCTGTTGGACGCATTGCGGCCCAGCGACAGACCGTGCTGGAGGAAGACCTCCTGCTCGGCGGTGCCGGGCTGGCGAACCTGGAGCGTCAGATCGGTCAGGCTCGATGATTTTCCGGAGTCTTCAGCCACTTGGGTCATATCAAAGGCTCAACAGAACGCGATAGGCGGCGGCATCTTACCGTAACACGCCGAAAATTTAACGGATCATTTGCGGGATGAAAGCCGGACGATCTACAAAGCGCGTCCGGTAATGCTCCCACTCGTCACACACCGAATAAAACCTACGGTGGATGGACAAATTCGTTCGCCGCGCACGCGATTTTAGACGGCTGAGGTCTTTGGTCTTGCGCAACGCGAGCGGTTGACGACAATCAAATAATATACGAAAAATCGAATGTTTAATGCCATTATCAGTATTATTTTTAAATATATATACTATTATAATAGTATGATTCAAATCGATCAAAGCAGTGCTGTCCCGCTCGGTGAGCAGTTGATGGGGCAGGTTCGGCTGCTGGTCAGCACGGGCTCGCTGGCGCCGGGCTCTGCGATTCCGACCGTGCATGAGCTGGCCGGGCGATTGAAGTTGAATCCGAACACGGTGGCGGCGGCGTATCGGGAATTACGCGAGGAGGGGTACCTCACCAAGCATGGCCGGGGCGGGACGCGCGTGTCGCGCCGGCCGCCGGTGCTGAGCGCGGAGGAGACCGCGGCCCTGGCATTTGCTCAGCGGGTGGCCGGGGAGATGGAGGCGCTAAACGTGAACGCGAATCGGATGGTGCGGTGGCTGGAGGCGCAGGTAGCGGTGAACGCGGGTCGGCGCCGGCCGCGCGTGGCAGCGTTAGCGCAGAGCGCCGAGCGGGCCAACATCCTGGCGAATCGGCTCAGGGCCGAGCTGCCGGGCGGATTCGATCTGGTGCCGGCGACGCCGCGCGATCTGGAGGGGGCGTTTGATTTTCGGGTGATCGATTCGGGGTTGCTGGGGGCCTTGATCTCGGCTTCGTACGAGGCGCGGACGGCGTTTAAGCCGGATCACCTTTCGAGTGAGTGGGAGACGGATTGGTCGGCGGGCGCGGATTGATTTTGAAGGATGGGTCGCATGCAGATCGAGAATCCCAAAGAGCCGTAATATCGCTGAACGACGCGCCCAGTGGGATTACCGGCGGAGATCTGGACAAGGATGATCCGCTGGTGAAGGCGGCGCATGAATGGGTGATGGGCGAGTTTGACGCGGGGAGGCAGAACAGCATCGAGTGGGAGGAGATGTGGGGAAAGATTGGAAACCACAAATCCGAATGACGAGCGGCCGCCGATCGGTCATTCGGGTTTCGAGTTTGATTCTGATTTCTGATTTCTGATTTCTGGTTTTGCTTTGGCCGGCGTGATCATCACTTGCCCCACCCGCCGCTGCTGCACTGTCAGCACTTTGATCTGGTAATTGGCGATATCGACGGAGTCGCCGGCGCGTGGCCAGCGATTTAATTTTTGGGTGATGTAGCCGCCGATGGTGTCGACGCCGATTGCGGTCAGGTTGTCGATGGAAAGGCGTTCGCGGAGATCGTGCAGGGGAAACAGGCCGCTGACGCGGATGGAATCGCCTTCGCGGACCAGGTCGGTGGGGGCGACGGGGTCGAATTCATCCTCGATCTGGCCGACGAGTTCTTCCAGGACGTCTTCGAGGGTGACGACACCCTGGGTCGAGCCGTATTCGTCGACGACGATCGCCAGGTGAAGGTGGCGCGTCTGGAACTGGCGAAGCAATCGCGACACGGGCATGAGTTCCGGCACGAAGAGAACGTCGCGCTTGATCTGACGGAGTTCGAGTTGGCCGGCGCCGATGACATGGACGGCCGATCCAGGCAGGCCGGTGGGAATCGCGATCGCTTCACCCTCGGGCAATTTTTCGTCGATGAATTTGAGCTTGCCGGGGACGAGGTTGAGGTGGTTGAAGAGGTCTTTCATGTGGACGACGCCGATCACGTGGTCGAGGTCGCCGTCGCAAAGGGGCAGGCGCGTGTAGGCGCTGCGCTTGACGGTGCTGAGAACATCTTTGATCGGCTGATCGAGCAGGAGGAAATCCACTTCAGGGCGCGGGGTCATGATCTGGCGGACCTTGAGGTCGCCGAACTCGAAGGCGTTGGCCAGGAGAAGCGCTTTGCCCTTGGCGATGGTGCCGCGGGAAGCGGCCTGCATGAGCAGGGCGCGGAGTTCCTCCTCGTTGTGCGGCATGCCGACTTCAGCGCCGGCGACGCGTGTCATACCGATCGCGCGGAGGACGGCTTGCGTGGCGGTGTTGAGCAGCCAGATCACGGGGAAGAACAGATAGGTGAAGGCGACCAACGGGATCGCTAGTGTGACCAGCAGACGATCCGAGTGCTGGATGGCGATATTCTTGGGGACTTGCTCGCCGATGACGACTTGGAGGGAGACCGCAATGGCGAAGCTGATGACCAGGGCGAGCCAATATTGCGCGGTATCGGACAGATGAATGGCACGGGTAAGAGGCTCGACGAGGCTGGCGACGGCCGGGGCGGTCAGTGCGCCAAGGCCCAGGGCGGCCAGAGTATTTCCAAACTGGCAAGCGGAAAGGAACAGATCGAGGCGGTGCTTGACGAAGCCGGCGGCACGCATGGCCATGGTGGAGGTGCGCGTGGCGCGGAGGCGGGAGGCACGGGCGCTGACGGCGGAAAATTCGGCGGCGACGAAGAAGGCGGTGCAGGCCACAAGGCCTAGGGTCGCCACGATCGTCAATAGAATCGGAAGCACATCCGGAGTTTTACCGGTTTAAGACATCGGCCGGTAGTCCATCGTGGACCGGGTCGACGAGGGTCTGGCTGGTGTAATGGGACCAGCGGAGGGCCAGGCAAAGGTAGAGGAGGACGACGACGAGCAGCCCGGCCTCGGCGCGGCGGCGGATGCGCAGCCGCCAGAAGATCATCGTGCCGATAAGCGTCAGGCCGACCTTGAGGCCGATGAGGGACGGAACCAATTGCTTTTGCAACAATTGATTTGCAAGGGGATTGAGCTCGATGAACGAGGTATAGCGGCTGGCCCAGAGCGTGAGATAAAGATCGTTGAGGCTGAGGGTCCAGAGGATCGCGATCAGGCCCGCGATCCGGAAGGTGCGCCGAACATCAGCGCGGAAAAATTCTGAGGATACGTACAACACGGCCTTTCCTTCCTTGAATACGCGCGGGCTCCCTGCCCTAAATATTTACGCGGGGGAACAGAGCAAAGTTCGTGCCGCTGCAATACAAGTCGGTCTTTGCAAACGGTTTCTTTAATGGCGCAAGGCGAGTATCAGCTCGATTTCGCCGGAAGGCTGGTTCAATTCCTGGGCAATCTGTGAGGCAGATTGCCCGGCATCGGCCAGCGCGTAAATCCGGGCGTGGCGAGGGTCTACGGGAGAGGCTGGATCGGCAATTTCGGCGCTTTGGCCATTGGGAGAAGCGGGCGAAGTATTTCCCGAGTTCAGGGCGGCAATCTTCTGGTCCGCCTCTTTAATGAGCATCTCCAGCTTGGCGGCGCGCGTATCAAGCTGCGCGGTGATTTGTCGTGCCATTTCGGACATCTCGATCAGGACGTTTTGCATCTGCCGCTCGACAGAGCGCTGTTGCGCGAGGCTGGTGAAATTGGGGGAACGATTCAGGGGATCCTTGCGGCGGAACATGGGGCGCACGACGGCATAGATGATGGTGAGGATGGCCAAACAGATGACCAGCCATTTGGCGGTGGGGTCGGAGAGGTCCATTAAGAGAAATAGAGCCATGACCGCGATCCATAGTGGCTTTGAGGTTGATGGGAATCAAGGTGTAAGCGTCAAGTCGCAGGGAATGCCGAGGGAAATCCGTTTGTTTGTTTTGGGAATAAAAAATGTCCCGGAATGTCCCGCAACGTCCCACGGAAGGGAGGAGGGGTGGGGGAGGATTTGCGATTTTTGAATTTTTGATTTTTGATTGGCGAGGTGGGTTGAGAGAGAGGGTGGGTTGGGAGACTCGATGGGAAGATGGGACTGGTGTGAGGGCATTTTTTTGAGAGGGTTGGGATATTTAGAGCGGTTTGCATTTTCCTCTAGCGCCATGGCAAGGAGTTAGGTACATTCAGCGTGTTCCCCTGCGGGATCGGGGACAAAAGGAGCGGCCTGGATGGAGCCGTATCCCCTGTCGGTTCGCAAACGGATTATCGAGAAGTATCAATCGGGTTTGGATACCCAGGACATTGCCGAAGATTATGGCTACTGCCTGGCCGGCATGCGGCGTGTATGGCAACGGTTCAGAGAAACCGGCTCGATGGTGCCGCGTCCACGCAATAGCGGCCGCAAGCCGCGTTTCGATGCCGCCGCGTTGGAGCAATTGCGTTTGGAAGTGGGACGTAGTCGCTGCGCGCGGCGATTGGCACGAAGTCACGCTGGCGAATGTGCCGGTGGAGAAGCTGGTTTTTATCGATGAATCCGGCGCCAGCACGGCGATGCAGCGGTTGCGGGGGCGCAGTCCGCGAGGCGAGCGTTGCCGGGCATCGGGGGCCGGCCGGGCATTGGAAAATCTGCACGATGATCGGCGCGGTGCGCGTGGATGGGCCGCGGCTGTGTTCGACGCTGGATGGTCCGGTGGATTAGATGGCGTTCACGACATGGGTGCAGGAGAGCCTCTGTCTATCCCTGCGACCCGGCGACGTGGTGTGCATGGACACCTGCCGGCTCACAAAACGTCCAGGATTCGTCAAGCCATCGAGTCCCTGGGCGCGAGATTGGAATACCTGCCGCCGTACAGCCCGGACTTCAACCCGATCGAGAACATGTGGAGCAAGGCGAAGGAGGCGTTGCGTTCCGCTGCCCAGCGCACGATCGACACCTTGGGCAACGCGGTGGCCAACGCCTTGACCCGCGTCACGAGCGACGACTGTCGCGGCTTCTTTTCAAACTCCGGATACGCTAAGTGAAATCGCAAGCCGCTCTAGTCACTGAGGTGGCTAGCCCGGTGGGGCAAGCGCACCGCCGCATGGGAGGTTTTTAAAGGGCGTGGTGACGGCTCATTTCTCCGGGAAGATTCGGCCCAGATAAGTGTCAGGGCTGACATGGCGGCCGACGGCGGTTTGCCATTCCGGTTGGAATCGTCCAGTGATCGGGGCAACGATCGTGAAATCTTCCATATCGAGCTTTCGCGCCGCCAGTTCCAACTCATCCATTTGCACTTCGTATTTCTGATCGTTCATGGTCTCGTGGTCTAAGGCGCCGATCTTGTGTTGCGCTTGGGCCCAATTCAGTTTGTCTCGGTCATGTTCGAGCTTGGCGAGGGCTTCCTGAAAAGCCAATTGGGCGCGGCGATTGTCGAGAACGAAGATGACGTCCCCCTGTTTGATCATGCCGTCGGCGGGAATGTGAATCTCGCGGATGGTGCCGGAGACGGCCGGAGCGATCCAATAGGAGCTGTTTTCCCGGCTCTGGAGGTCGCGAATCTCCGACGTGAGCTGATCCAGCCTTTGAAGCGACTGCGCGTATTGCGGGTGATCCTGCCCGACACCCACGGCCTGAAGGCGAGCAATCTGCGCCTTGAGCGTCGCCTCATCGGCTCTCAATTCCGCCAATTGACGATCCAGTTCAGTGAGAGGCAACGTGCCGGGCGCTACCTGACGAAGCGTGACACCGTCGGGCGAAGACAAAGTGACGGTATTCGCTTTCAGCTCCATTGTTCTGTTCGATTCGGGCTGGGCGGGCACCACCGGCAGTGCGGAGGCCGCGTCAGGAGCGGTAGGGGCCGCCGGCGCAGGCTGAGCCGCCGGCGGGACATCCGCGCGAGCAACGAGCCGCCACTGGGGCAGAGCGACTGCGCCAATCAATCCGATGGCGATTGATACGAATAACGTTTTTGGTGTTGACCAATGGGATAGATGTTTCATGGCAACAAGCCTCCTTTTCAAAGTTTGACCCGATTCGGCGATTCCAGCGGCGAGCATGGGCGGTGACACGACCACTTCCGACGCAACGGCGAGCAATGTGCGGCCATAGTCGGCCGGCGCGGCGCTGGCGGCGCGGATCGCGGCCTGATCGCAGGCCATCTCCTGCGCCAAGCGGGCTTCGCGCCGGGCCAGCCAGATCGCCGGATGGAAAAACCAAATGGATTCGATCAGTGCGTGTAGCAGGCTCCAGGCGACGTCGCGGCGCGATAAGTGCGCCAACTCGTGGGCGATCACCAGCCGTTGCCAGCCAAGGGAAGCGTCGGGAATTTCCGGCGGCAGAATGATCACGGGGCGAAATAGCCCCAGCAGGAGCGGGCCATCAACCGCACTGGTCATCAGCGGCGGAATGCGTTTCAGATGCATTCGTTTGGCTAATTGCGCACATGTTTCGATCAGCGCCTCATCTTGCGAGGGAATCGCGCGGCTGTGAATCCGCATCGCGGCGCGCCATTGCCAGGCGATTCGGCCGAGAAAGCCCAGGGCTCCGGCAATCCAAAGCAACATTGCCGCCATGGGCCATCGAGGCGGCGAGGCGAAGACAATCGGCGCCGGTGGTTGATCCGCGATCGGCGTTGGCATCACGGGATGAATCTCGAGACTCATCGGCGGCACAACGGCGCGATGAACGACGACTGCCGTTCTTACGGGTTCTTGCAGAGGCTGGATCTTCGGGGGGCTTAGCCAGCGCAATTCCAAAGGCGACACCCAGACGAGCGAGAGAACCAATTTCAAATACGCCAGCCGCCACAGCCAACATTTGATCCCTGCAGGCATGCGCGGAAGCGCAAAGCAGAGGCTCCAGACCAGCAGCAGCGCGATCCCGCCCTCAATCGCGGAGCGGGTCATCGCATGGAGCCATGGATCGGCCCACCACCCAACGATGTCGATGAGGCGATTCATTTCCCCTCCTCTTGGGTCGAACCATCGAGCGTTTGGACGATTTGTCGAAGCTCGTCGACTTGCTCGCGGGTGAGGCGCGAATCCTCCGCCAGGTACATCACGAAGGGGCCGACCGTCCCGCCCAGAGCCTTGTCCACAAAGTCGCTGACGAGCGTTCGCAGCAACTTGGATTTCTCCTGCCGCGGCGAATAGCGCCAGACTCCGTCTTCGCGGCGGCGCACGAGATATCCCTTGCGGAGCAGGCGAGTCATGACGTTGAGGACCGTCGTGCGCACGACGCCCGTGACCTGGCCGATATGATCGGCGACATCCCGCACCGTCGCGGGGTGGTGATCATGAAGATAGTGCAGGACTTCCATCTCGGCTCGGCCGATCGTCGCGCGCCTGGGCATTGATCTCTCCATTAGACGACTCGTGTCGTCAGTTTAGGGGAGACGACATTTGTCGTCAAGAGAAATCCGCCGGAATTTTTCGAAAAGACGGCCTTGAAAAGGGGAAATTTCTTACTGTCCGGGCGTGGGGGCGCGGCTGCCGCCGGAGCCTGAGCCCATGAAATCATCACTGAGAGTGGCGGTCGCTTCCACCTCGATGCGGCGGTTGAGTGTTTGTGAATCGGCGGTGTATTCGCGCTGGATGAGCGGCTCAAAGGTCGAGCATCCCTGCACGCGAAGAATTTCCGGCTCGACCCCCTGCTCAACGAGGTAATCCTCCGCGGCCTGTGCTCGCCGAATCGAGAGGTCCATCTTCTGTTCGGCGGTGGCATTGTCCGGCAGATCGTCCAGGGAGGTGTGCCCCTTGATCATGACGATATTGCGGTGGCCTTTGACGGTCTGAGCAATGTCGGTGAGTTCTTTTTTCGTCTCATCGCTGAGGGTCGCAATGCCGCGCTCGAAGAGCATCTTGCCCCCTTCGGTGGCCTGGCGAGCGGGGCGGATGTTGGTCACTTCGGGGTCGGTTCCCTCGGGGCTTTTCATTTGGGAGGTTTTGCCGCCGTCGCCGGGGTTCTTGCGCTGCGCCGGCGAGAGGCCCTTGATGATCAGTTGCTGATCGACCGGGTCCTTGCTGTTGGGGTTGGGGACGTACCCAAATGCTTCACGAATGGAGCCGACCACCTTGATCCAGTTCTGGTCTCCCGCGCCGTTGCTTTTCTTTCCCGGGTCCGGCTTGAGGACCCACAGAATCCCGAAGAACCCCATCATGAGCATGACCAGGTCCGCGAACGTGAAGATCCATTCGGGGCATTCTTCACATTCCTTCTTTTTGCATTTGCACGCTTTTGCGGCCATGGAATTCTCAATTTTTGATTTTTGATTTTTGATTTCAGATCGAAAATCCAAAATCGAAATTCAAAAATCGATTAAGCCGCTTTAGGTATCGCGGCCTGTTGCTTGCTGCTGAGGAAGCTCATGAGCTGCATTTCGACGACGCGGGGGTTGTTGCCGGCCTGGATGCTCAGCACGCCCTGGAGCATGATTTCTTTCGCGAAGGCTTCTTCCTGGCTTCGGAAGCCGAGCTTTTCGGAGATGGGGCCGGCGACCAGATTCTGGAGCATGCAGCCGTAGAGGGTTCCGGTCAGCGCGATGGCCAGCGCGTGCCCGATCA
>CAZCKE010000069.1:12592-12965 GCA_964499005.1 uncultured Tepidisphaeraceae bacterium | reverse complement strand
AGGCGCGACCCCCAGTCAGGTTCAACAACTCGACGAAGCTCTGGCGCAACTGGCCCGCCGAAGCGACAAAATATCGACCGCCCAGATGCCCGGAGCCGGCGCGGCAGGCGGGCTCGGATTCGGCTTGGCCGCCTTCTTCGGCGCGACAATCCAGCGCGGCGTCGAGATCGTGATCGACGCCGTCGGCTTGCGACAGCGACTTGCGTCTGCCGATCTCTGCTTCAGCGGCGAAGGCCGCCTCGATACGCAATCGCTCTCGGGAAAGACCGTCTGCGGCGTCGCTCGATTGTGTGGCGAGTTGAATGTCCCGTGCATCGCCATCGCCGGCGCCGTTGAGCCTGGATTGGACTTGCGATCCTTCGGCCTCCGCGAC
>CAZCKE010000069.1:2615-12582 GCA_964499005.1 uncultured Tepidisphaeraceae bacterium | reverse complement strand
CCCTGGGCCGTTTGGCTGGGGTTGGGATTTGCGCCCCGCGGCCTTCCGCGACGCCACCCCCTTTCGCAATGAGAGGTGGACCCTGGCGCAGTCCATCGCGCAAGCTCCGCGGCTGATCCGTGAAAAAACGCGCGACGCGTTCCGCGCCCGGGCCCCGTCCTCATGACGAAAACGAAACTCGCGTGGTGCCGGCCAGTGCGGGATGATTTCTCGGCTTCCCTCCGGCAGCTGCCGCTTCGGCACGACTCTGCATCTGGTCCATCCGGTCTTGAACGATCTGGCGATACTCTTCGATCTGCTGGGGCGTGCAATCCGGCGGCACGATCACGGGTTTGCCGCCCACGCAAATTCCCACCGTATACGGTTTCGGCAACGCCATGCGATCCCAACTCCGGACACGCCAGCAGTTGCGGAATGCAAATCCGCCCGGAACGATCGGCATTCCCATCTGGCTTGCAACATAAATGCATCCCGGCTTCACGACGCGCCGTGGCCCCAGCGGGCCATCGGGCGTGATCGCCAGATGGCAACTGCGCCCCTTGCGCATCAAACCGCGCAAAGCGCTGAAGCTGAATCGCGTGGACGAGCCGCGAACCAGTGAAAAACCCAGCATCCTCAGAATCCGCGCGATCAGTTCCCCGTCGCGATGGCGGCTCACCAGGACCGCGATATCCCGCTGGGCGTGCGTAAACCCCGGAAACAGCAGCATCTCGTGCCAGCAAAGATAAATAAACCGCGGGCCGCCTTCGATCCGCGGGTCGACCGAGAGGTCTTCCAGAAAAATCCGCAGATCCACGGTCGACATCCAGGAGGCGAAAAACGCGCTGCCCGCCAGCGCCAGCGGACCGACCGTCCGCGGCCCGATAAGTTTCATACCCGACCTTTTTTGGGAACCTGGATCATGGACGGATATTATTCGCGGCTCTGCAATTGCAACATAGTCTGCTGCTTGAGGGTGGCCTCGATGAACGAGGAGACTTTCAGAATTCCCGACTGCTTGTCGTATTGGAAATCCCATTGACCGGCGCCGTTGGCGCGGGTGATGGCAACCGTATCGCCCGTTACGTTGGAAACGATGGTTTTAACATGCGTGATCGGATCTTCGTCAAGCACCTGGCCTTTCTTCAACGCGGCCAGGGCGGCAGGTCCGGCCCAAATCCCGCCGATCTGGTACTGGCCCGAGACAATCTGGTCGTTTTGCGGAATCGGAGGGCTATTTCCGACTTGCGTAATCGTGGAAAGGTTAAACAACACCCACCCCTTTCCGCGATCGGCGACGGTCGCATCAACCTTCAGGCGCGTGGGAATCACCTGCGGCATGGCCCGCATCACCATCTGACCTTGATAGTGCAATGCTTTGAGGTTCGCGACCCACGGAGGCGGCGCTTCGTGAGCCCAGGGCACGTTCATGTCGCGCATCCCCAGAAAATCGCCATTCGCAGCCGCGCTTTTGCTATTGGTGGAGAAGTGATAGCAAAGCCCGGTCTTGGCATCGAAAACGTGGGTTTCAATACTTTTAGTAGTTTGCACGGTCCATTCGACGGCCGGCACATTGCCCGTGGGAATTTTCCAAGTCGTTTGCGTCACGGTTGACCCATTCGCCGGATCGTTGGGAAGCGCTGCCAGCTTGGCCGGCGAAATCCAGTAGTCGCCGCACTGGTCAAGAGTTCCCATCAGAACACCGGTGCCAATCATCGGAACGGGGTCGGCAATTCCAATAACGCGCTGATCGTTGAACGCCTGCGTGACCGCGACGACTTTGTCGCCGTCGACGGCCACGACCAACATTTGGGAAACTCCAGCGGCGGCCCCGCCCCTGCCTCCGGCGCCCCAGCTTCCGGTGATCAGCAATCCTTCGTGCAGCCAGGAATTCGGTGCATCGGCATGAAGAATTCGAGGCGACAACATCGCCAACATGAGCGACCACATCGCTATTTTTCGGATCGATTGAACTGGCATGGAAAATCTCCCTCTTGAGATCTTCGGCGCCGCCGCGCTGTTACAAGTTCGGCCGGCTCGTGTGCCACGACGTCGCGGCTTCATACATGCGCGCGATACGCAGCAGCTTGGCTTCAGAGAACGTCGGGCCCAGAAGCTGCAGACCAATGGGAAGCGGCTTGGCCCCCGACGTAAATCCGCACGGCAGGCTCAGCCCTGGAATCCCCGCGATATTGCACGTCACCGTAAAGACGTCGCACAGGTACATCTGAAGCGGATCGCCCGTCTTGTCCCCGGCCTTAAACGCCGGCGTCGGGCTCGTCGGACAAAGAACCACGTCGCAATGCTCAAACGCCTGATCGAAATCCCGTTTGATCAGCGCCCGGATTTTCAAGGCTCGCAGGTAATACGCATCGTAATAACCGCTCGACAGCGCGTACGTGCCGATCATGATGCGCCGCTGAACCTCCTCGCCAAATCCCTCCGCCCGAGATTTGCTGAACAGCTCGATGATGTCCTTGACCGGCTCGCTGGTGCGATGCCCGAAATGGACGCCGTCATAGCGGGCCAGATTGCTGCTCGCCTCGCATGGCGCGATCACGTAATAAGCGGCGATCCCGTATTCCGTGTGCGGAAGCGATACATCGACGATGGTCGCCCCCATGTCCTTGTACTTCTGCACGGCCGCGTCGACGGCCGATTTCACCTGCGGATCCAGCCCCGCCGAAAGCTGGTACTCCTTGGCGATCCCGATCCGCACGCCCTCGAGCGGCTCGTCAAGTTGGTCCAGATAATCCGGCGCCGGCGTATCGACGCTGGTGCTGTCCTTCGGGTCGCGCCCGCTGATGACATTCATCATCAGCGCGACGTCCGGCACGTTCCATCCGAACGGCCCGATCTGATCCAGGCTCGAAGCAAACGCCACCAATCCATATCGGCTCACGCGTCCATACGTCGGCTTGAGCCCAACGATTCCGCATAGCGCCGCCGGCTGCCGGATCGACCCGCCGGTATCCGATCCGATCGACCCGCAGCACATTCCCGCCGCCAGCGCCGCCGCCGATCCCCCGCTGCTGCCGCCGGGGATGCGATCCGTATCCCACGGGTTTCGCGTCGTCCGAAACGCGCTGTTCTCAGTCGAGGAACCCATCGCGAACTCGTCCAAGTTCGTCTTTCCCAAAATCACCGCCCCCGCCGCCGCCAGCTTTTTAACCACCGTCGCGTCGTAGGGCGCGCGAAAATTCTCCAGCATCCGCGACGAGCAGGTTGTCGTCCCGTGGCTCGTGCACAGATTGTCCTTGATGGCAATCGGCACCCCCGCCAGCGGCCCCGTGACGCGCCCCTCATCCACGTCCTTGGCCGTTTCCAGCGCCCGCGCGGCATCGGTGGAATTAAACGCCTGTATCTGCCGATCCACCTTCTCGATCCGCGCTAACGCCTGCCGCGTCAGCTCGGACGAGCTGATGTCTTTCGCGACAATTGCGTCGCGCGCGGCCAAAAGCGTGTCGAACGAAAGCATGGGAGAGCAAAGGGTAAGGTTTTGAGAAGGGAATGCAAATCCCCAAATGCGGCTCTCATTCCGTCATTCGGGGATCGCATTTGTTTCGGATTTCTCGCTTCGGATTTCGAGTTTCCAGCCTCATCCGGCCGAGTCTTCGTCGCCGCCAATCACCTTGGGCACCTTGAAAAACGGCCCATCTGAATCCGGCGCGTTCTGCAACACTTTCTCCAGCGGCAGGCTCGGCTCCACCACGTCTTCCCGAAAAATGTTGTGGATCGGCAGCGCATGCGCCATCGGCTCCACGCCCGAGACATCCACTTCGCTGATCTTGGCGATATACCCCAGGATCGATTCCAACTGCCCCGCGAGTCGCATCAGGCGCGGCTCATCCAATGCCAAACGAGAAAGCTTGGCCACCTGCCGTACCTGGTCCAGCGTGACTTTCGGCGTGGATTCTGCCATGGCTTTTTAGGCCGCGGCTTCGGCGGCGGGCTTGGTGTATTGGCGGTGTTGCGGCTTGACGACCATCCCATTGCGGATCGCCTTGGCGCTCACTTTGATCCGAACAATCCGACCATTGATGACGGCGCGGACCTTCTGAATGTTGGGGCGAAACTTGCGGTGGCTGATTCCGGTGATCTTCGTGCCGACCCCGCCAAGGTATTTCGCCTTGCCGCGATGGGTGACCTTGTGGCCGAAACTCGTCTTCTTACCCGTAAAATGACAAACGCGTGGCATGGGTCCTCGCAAAACCCCTGAAAATGGGGCCGCGAAGCTTAGCCGACCGCCGCCCTTTGGGCAAGGGACAGGATGGGGTAATCCCGCGATGCCTCCATGGCAGCTTCTTCAGCGGCCACCAGGGGCGCCGTCAGGCTGGCAATCGTCCCCCGATCCACCAGCGTCCCCGCCAGCCATAAGACCGTGGGGCGGCCCGGCTGGGCATTGCGCAGAAGCTCGACCACGGCATTGGCCTTGTTCCGCTGGGACACGTAATAACCCGTGCACGGGCAGTCTTCTTCCGCCCGCCCAACCGCCGTCACCGACATTCCCTGCGGAACGCCGATTCCCGCATTGGCCAGGGCATCCATCGCCTCGAACGCGCCTTGAACCGTATCGCATACGCAAGCGGTCGCCCCGTAGTCGATCCCGCATGCCACATCCTTGGGGAAGCACGCATCCACGGAGAAATCATTGCAATAACGAGCCGCCGTCCGCCGGATCGCTTCCGTCACGCTCGTGCGATTGCGCGATTCCAGCGCCAAAAAGCGCCGATGCCCCGCCAAGATCAAATCCCGCGTCAAATACGAAGCGCCCAGCATGATGTCGATAATGACTGAATTGGTTGAATACGTTCGAGGCTCACGCCCGACCGTCACCACGGGGATATTCCGCACGAGCAAATCCCGCAGGAACGATTCCGGCGTTTCACCGGCCATATCCACCACCGCCGCGAATTGGCTCAGGTAGCTGGGCCGAAGCGAAATCGGATCATCCGTCATTTCGATCTGCGAATTATGAGAGCGAAGTTGGGTGATAAGCTGCTGATCCACGGCCGTATCGACCACCAGGAGCCATCGTCCGTCCCCCGACCCCTCCTCTGGCGTTGCTCCTTTGACAAAGGTGCCGCGCCCGATGCTCCGATGCCGCAGCCCTTCGGCCGCCAGATCGGTCAGAGCCTTGCTCAGCGTCTTGGCGTTGACGTTAAACCGCCGGGCCAGTTCTCGTTCACCCGGCAGCTTGCCGCTCAGCTCGCCACTGCTCACCGCGTTGCGGATCTTCTCCCGCAAGCGCTGGAACTTGTAGCTCATTCCAGTGTGACGCCGACGCCGTGGCAATGATTCGATACTATCCATGTTCAATCGTCCTTTTACTTATTCGTCTTGTCCGCGCTCCCGGAAACGGGGGAGCCCTAATATTTCATAAAACACGCGCGGAATTCCGGGCTGCCCTATAGTTACATTTTCGGCCGCGCACGCGCCGTGTCTTGGGCATTTTTCAATAATTGCCAATATTTCTGCGGCTCCATAAATCGACACCTATCTCATGGCAGCAAAGAATGCTACGTATCGCGCAAGGTGCGTTATTCGACTGATAATTGGGGTGCTGTGGGATCGGGATCACACTGGCGAATAGCAAATGTGAGATATATCACTCCAGCCGCCGACTCAACGTCCGGTAACTCAAACCCGCCGCCACGATACAATCCCCCCATGCCGGGCGAATTCGATTTGATCCAATGGATCGTCTCCCAGAAACAGCCCTCCCCCCTGATCCAGTTAGGCGTGGGAGATGACCTGGCCGTCCTGAAATGGCCCGCCAGCGACCTGCTCCTCGCCGGGGTCGATCAGGTCCTCGACGGCGTCCATTTCGACTCCGCCATTCACACCCCCCATCAAATTGGCCGCAAAGCCATGAATCGCAATCTCTCCGACTGCGCTGCGATGGCCTGCCTCCCCGCGGCCGCCCTGATCGCCGTCGCATTGCCCGTCGACTTCTCCATCGACCGTGCCAAGGAGCTTTACCTGGGCGTCGCCGAGGCCGCAAAAAAATTCGACTGCGCCATCGTCGGCGGAGACACCGCAACCTGGCCCGGAAAACTCGCCGTTAGCGTCTCGATCCTCGGACGCAGCGCCGGTCACCCGACGATCACCCGCGCCGGCGCAAAACCCGGCGACAGCATCTACGTCACCGGCCCACTGGGCGGCAGCATTCTCGGCCGCCATATGACCTTCACCCCAAAAATTCCTCTCGGCTGCGACCTTGCTGCCGTCGCAACGTCCATGATCGACCTCAGTGATGGCCTCTCGCGCGATCTACGTCAGATTTGTACTGCCGGCCGCGTCGGCGCCATCATGGATGCCGATGCCGTCCCCATCCACGCCGACGCCATCGAACTCTCCCGCCGTGACGGCAAGCCACCCCTTGAGCATGCCTTGCACGATGGCGAAGACTACGAGCTGCTCTTCACATCGTCTCGAACCCCACCCCACGGCATCCGCATCGGCCGCATGATCGAAGGCCATGAAATCCTGCTCTCCCACAAAGACGGGAAACCCCAACCCCTCGCTCCTAAAGGATGGGAGCACTCCTTCAAAAGCTGACGGAATCAATCCTCGACGTTTAGCGCCGCGAGCTTTCCATCCAAATAGGCCTGAAGAAATCCCGCCGCCGCCAGCGCGTCCAGCCGCTCTTTCTTCTGCCTTCGGCTGATTTTTTCCCCGCCCCGTTTGCGCCCGATCAGATGTTGTTCCGCGTCAAAGCTCGAAAGCCGCTCGTCCACGAACACCACGTCCTTGCCGCTCTGCCGCGCCAACTCCCGCCCAAATTCCACCGCCGCCCGCGCCGCCGGCCCGCGAGAATCATCCATATTCAATGGAACTCCCACGACCACCCGCTCCACCTGTTCCTCTCGAATAATCTTCAAAATCCCCGGAATGGCCCCGCCCGCCGATTGCACCTGCAATACTTCACAAGGCGTCGCCAGTTTTCCCCCCGCATCGCTCAGCGCCAACCCCACTCGTCGAGTCCCCGGATCAATCGCAAGAGTGCGCATGGAAATGGTCAGCGGCCTGTCTTACTGAAATTTATCCCCAAACTTATCCTTCACCTTCCCCACCAACTCCTTCACGCGCTGCGCCTGATCCTTATGGCAGATCAGCGTCACATCCCGCGCGTGAACGATAATCATATCGCTCACCCCGATCGTCGAGATCAGATGATCCGCGTCCTGGCTGACAATCACGTTGTCATCCGAATCCAGAAACAACCCCGTCGGACAACTCAGCGCGTTGTTGTGCCCGTCCAGCGGCATAATATCCGCCACCGCCGGCCATGAACCCACGTCCAGCCACTCCACCGGCATCTCCACCACCGCGACGCTCGTCTCCCCTTTTTGCCGGCTCACCGGCTCCATCACCGCGTAGTCGATACTGATCTTGGGCAATCGCGGATAAACCTCGCGCAACACCGCCTCCTGCCGCGCAGTTCCCCACGCCTCAACGATCTGCGCCAATCCCCGGCTCGATCCCGGCAAATGCGTCGCCAACTCCTTGAGCACCGTATCGCAGCGCCACACAAACATCCCGCTGTTCCAGTAATACCTTCCCGAATCGACAAACCGCTCCGCCATCTCCTTGTCCGGCTTCTCGTAAAATCCCAAAACGCCAAACGCCCCATCAATTCCCAGCGCCTCCCCCCGATTCACATACCCCAGCCCCGTATGCCCATACGTCGGCACGATCCCAAACGTCACCAGCGAGCCCGGTTTCTGTTTGACGACCTCAAATCCCGTCGAAAGGCTTTTCTGAAATTGCTCGATCGGCTTGATGACATGATCCGCCGTCACGACCGCGCACACGGCCTCCGGATCGCGCTTATGCAAAATCGCCGCTGAAAAACCGACCGCATTGGCCGTGTCCCGCCCCATCGGCTCGCCCAGCAGATTCCCCGGCGCAAGCTCCGGCAGATTCTCCAGCACCTGCGCCGCGTGCGCCGCGCCCGTGCAGACGTAAATCTGATCCGCCGGCAGCATCCCGCGCAGACGATCAAAGCTCAGTTGCAGCAGGCTTCTCCCCTCGACAATCGGAAGAAGCTGCTTGGGCCGGTTGCTTCGCGACAACGGCCACAACCGCGTCCCCGAGCCTCCGGCCATGATCAATCCATAGTGCATTCAACTCTTCCGAAAAAATAGGCTCACAATAAAATCATCAAATTACTGGACACTAAAACCATCGGCTCGTTAAAGATCATGCCCGCGCAAAATTATAACACCAACTTGGCCCTGTCCCATAACGACCGCTACAATCTCTCGAACAGATGCAATGCAATATCGATACCCGCGGCAAGCGGGCGCGCCTCATCGCCGGTCTGATTGAGATCATCGCCGCGATCGCGTTGGCTCTGGCCTGGGCCATTCCCAGTCATTTACTCCTGGCCTGGGCTATCGCGATTCTGCTGCTAATCGGCGGCGCTTTCTCGATTTTCGAAGCCTGGGCAGGATGGTGCGTGATCCGAGCCCTCGGCATCAAAACAAAAATCTAGCGCCCCCTACGCCTTAAAAACGACAAAATTAAAATTTATCGCGCAGCTCCGTCATTCCGCGCCGAAACAATCGGTAAATCCCCGTACCAGAACCTCGCCACGTTGTAATACACCTGATCATCCACCTCGACCGGCTTGAGCCTCTGCCCCTTGAGGGCTCCTTGCACCGCCACACCCTGCGCCGTCCACGCGCTGCCGCTGTCCGAATCCGTCATGAACGCCTCGGGAATATGCGGAAATTTCTTCGCCGAAAATGTCGGCCACAAATCCCCTGATACATTCCGTTCAAATCCACGCGCCATCCCGCTCCCCGGATCGCGAAACAACACCATCGCATCCTGCCCCTTCCCAATATTCGTCGGCGCATTGTCAATCTCATCCTCCACCACCGCCGACGGCCGAGTCGTGCAGATCAGCGCCACCGTACGCTCCGTCGTCGCCGAGATCTCTCGCGGCATCGGATAAAACGGCAGCACCGGCCGCGTCGGCACTCCTCCCCCCACGCCCATCGGCGGCAGCAGAACCCGTGTCTCCGGATGCATCTGCCTCCAATGCCTCCACGTCGTCTTGATCGTCCCGATCGGTTCCCCAAACCCGATCGGCTTCTGCCGGTCAATCGTTTGCCCTGTTACCCCATTGATGAATTGCCCCACCCGACCGTTGTACACCAGCAGCGCATTGGCCGGCATCGAAACAATCTCCAACTCATTCGCTTTGATCGTTCGATCGATCTTTACCACCACCGCTCGATTGGCAAACGCCGACCACATTAAAATCGTCGGCGTCTCCTGCCCCATCTCCACCACCAACGGCGCCGGATAGAGCGCCGCATATGGATACGCCGTCGCCTCGCCTCCGTCGCTCACCCCCACCACCCAATCCTCATCCCCCACGAAACTCGCCAAATCCGCCGCAATAAACTTCGGCTGCTCATTGACGAAAAACGCCCGGTCCGGATCGAGCACAAAATGATGAATGAGAATCGCCAAAATCGGCCCCAGCCCAATCAGCCACCAGGCCCGCCGCTTGCCCGAGATGATCAGCACGATCAGCGTCAGGCACAGAATCACCGCCAACGCCACCAGCGGCCACTGGAGCCGCCGCGACATCACGATCACTTCAATCCCATGTGGAAACTGCGCCCAGACCGGATGCACCCCAAACGCCACAATGCCTACCGCCACCGCAGCCAACACCAGCAGAGCCAAAGGAACGATCACAGCAATACGATAACACCGCCCCGACGAAATTCGAGTCACCGCCCTCTTCTTTCCCTCTCCTGTCTATTTCCCCTCCCTCGGTATTCCGGGGGAGGGCTAGGGTGAGGGCTTCTCGCAAAAACCCATCACACTTCCACCACGCTTTCCCATTTCATCATTCGAATTTCCTCCCCCCCCCCCTAACCACCCCACCCCCCACACCCCCTACCCCCCCACCCACACCCCCGCACCCACCCCCGACCCCCCCCACACTCCCCCCCCCCCCTCC
>CAZCKE010000069.1:0-2605 GCA_964499005.1 uncultured Tepidisphaeraceae bacterium | reverse complement strand
CCACTTTTCTTTCCTTTCCCGGCCATTTCCCCCCACCTCGGTATCCCGGGTAGGGGCGAGGGTTGAGGCTTCTCTCACAAACCCATCACAATGCCACCACGCTTTCCCATTTCATCATTCGAATTTCCTCCTCCCCCCGCATAGACTCCCCCCCACATGCCCTCTTCTCTCCCCACCGTCCTCGTCACCGAAGGCTCCGACCCTCGCCCCCTCGACTGGCTCCGCGAGCACGCCGACGTCCTTGAGATTCCCTCCACCGACCCGCGCTTCCCCGCCGCCCTCGCCGACGCCCACGGCATGGTCGTCCGCACCTACACCAAGGTCAACGCCAAGCTCCTCGACGCCGCTCCAAAATTAAAAGTCGTCGGCCGCGGCGGCGTCGGTCTCGAAAACATCGACGTCCCCGAATGCCGCCGCCGGGGCATCCAGGTCGTCTTCACCCCCGACGCCAACACCCTCGCCGTCGGCGACTTCGTCTTCGGCTATCTCCTCCAGCTCCTTCGCCCATGGGAATTCTTCCGCGACAATGTCCACGACCCCAAGGAATTCAAACGCATCCGCGACACCGTTCGAGGCCGCCAATTCAACGAGCTCACCATCGCCATCCTCGGCATGGGCCGCGTCGGCCGACGCGTCGGTCACATCGCCTCCAACGGCTTCGGCATGCGCGTCATCTACAACGACCTCATCCCCATCCCCAACCTCGATTTTCCCGCAACCTCCGTCGACAAACCTGCCCTCTTCCGCGACGCCGACATCCTCACCATCCACGTCGACATGCGCCCCGGCAACGAAAACCTCGTCGCCCGTGACCAACTTGCCATGCTGAAACCAACTTCCGTCGTCATCAACACCAGCCGCGGCGAAGTCCTCGACGCCCACGCATTAGCCGACGCTCTTCGCAATAAGCGCCTCTATGGCGCCGCCCTCGACGTCTTCCACCCCGAACCCCCCCAACCCGATTTCCCCCTGCTCGGCCTCCCCAAAGTTCTTCTCACCCCTCATCTCGCCGCCCGCACCACCACCGCCATGGAAAACATGAGCTGGGTCGTCCGCGACGTGATCGAAGTCCTCGAAAACCGCCCCCCCAAATACCCCGCGCCGTGATTCCTCTCATCCCGCATCTGTTCATCTACACCGACGATACATCTCTACTCACGACAACCGCCTTCTTCTTCCCATGCTGGACGGCTTGAGGGGAAGGAAATGAGAGTGGAGAGAGCCCGAGAGAGGCGAGAGAAAAAACTTTTGCCTGCCGTGAGCTTGTCGAACGGGGGCCTTGATGGTTTTTCTCTCGCCTCTCTCGGTCTTCGAATTCGCATTTAAAAATGCCCACCCGTACGCGTCGCCCCAATAAAAATCTCTTCCCACGCCATTCATCATTCGAATCCCGTCATTGAATCCTCTCCATCACGACTCGCCTTCGCGCCTCAAACTCACTTTGATTCAGAACCGCCTCAGCCTCCTTCGTCCCAATCTCCTCCCTCATCGGCACCCAGCTCTTACATCCCGCATACTCCGGCGTATTCTCCACCACCGCCTCCTGCAACTTCCACACCCTCACCAACAGAAGATACAACGGATTCTCCGGCCGATACCCAAACCGCATATCAATCAACGGCTTCCCCCAGATATGCTTATCCTCCAGCCGATCCATCACCCCCCCAATCTTCACCTGAATGATGTCCGTAATCTCCCCCGCCCCCGAAATCCGAACCCTTTCCGGCCCCGCATTCACCGTCCTTAACCCCCCATGCTCGGCCGGCTTTAGCATCTCCCGCTTCTGATGCAGATACGTCGGAAACAAAAGAAACTGCTGATGCTCAACCTCAAACTCCCCAGCCGCCTCATAGATTCCCCCCTTGCGCAGCAAAACAATCTGCCTCCCCTCCTCAAGTGCCGCGCACACTACCGCCCATTCCTTCAGCGCGATTTTCAAACTCGCCGGCAACATCACAAAACCTTTTCCGCAATCGCCGTTCCACACTCCGGGCACCGCTTCCGACTCTCACGCAGATCGTAACCGCATACTGTACATTGTCCCGGTCCCCATCGATTTCGCCGACGACCCCCAAAACTCCAAATCACCGGCAAGATGGCCGGCACGATTACAAAAATCAATCCAGGTCCCCCAATCCCTGTCTGATGTGCGATGATGACTCTTCCCGACCGAACGCGGGTATTCCACAATAGCTAAAACCGAATCGGTTCAGAATGTCCCGCATAAATTCCGTGACGCCAATGGCCGGAAAAATCATAAAACACCCTACCGGGTGCATCGTAAGACGTGTAGTCGATGAGCAGCCCGCCGCCGCTGCTCTCGAAATCGAGCGACCAATCGTGGTCGTGATGCAAATCCTTGAGAATGGGGAGATAGCTGAAAGTGTCGTCAAACGGGCAAATCATACCCAGGGAAAACAAAGCAGCAGTGATGCCCAACACAAGCGATAATCCCGCCGCCCCGTTCCACAAAAATGGCCGCGACCGTTTCACCTCCGAATCTTACCGCGCCGAACTACGCCAAACTTCACGGACTTCGTATTTCCCGCACCGGACGGTTTGAGGGGAAGGAAAAGAGAGTGGTGAGAGCCCGAGAGAGGCGAGA
>CAZCKE010000068.1:0-13061 GCA_964499005.1 uncultured Tepidisphaeraceae bacterium | reverse complement strand
CACTCTTGCCGATGGCCTCGCCGTCGCCGAAGGCGGCCAACTCTGCTTCCAGATCGTCCGCCAGTTCGTCGAGCGCATCATGCTCGTCGATGAAGCCCAGATCGCCCTCTCGATTCTCCGTCTGCTCGAACTGGAAAAAACTGTCGTCGAAGGCGCCGGCGCCGTCCCCCTCGCTGCCGCCATGGACCCCACGATGGAACTCGCCGGCAAAAACGTCGTCCTGATCCTCTCCGGCGGCAACATCGACGTCACACTCATCTCCCGCGTCATCGACCGTGGCCTCGCCGCCGACGGCCGCCTCTGCCGCGTCCACGCCCGCCTCCTGGATCGCCCCGGCTCCCTTGCCCACCTCGCCACCATTCTTGCCTCCACCGGCGCCAGCATCAAAGAAGTCACCCACGACCGCCACTTCGGCCCCGCCGACATTGCCCGCACCCTGGTCACCTGCACCCTCGAAACCCGCGACGCAACCCACATCGCTCAAATCCGCCAAACCCTGACCACCGCCGGCGTAGACGCGACGGTGGACTGAAATCCTTTACTTTTATTCGTCAGCCAATTGTTGTTCCAATTCTTTCTGGAATTCCCTGATCTGCGCGAGAATCTTGCCGGGATTCGATTTGTGCTTGACGCGCTCCCACAGATCAGCCATCAGAGCAATGTCGTCGAGCAATCGCTTTTTACTGCTCTCTTCCACAATTTCAACCTCGAACATTACGTTCCGCCTCAGCGAAAGCGTCTGGCCGATCACTGTAATGCCGTTATACATGTGCAAATACCGGCTCAGTTGAGATGGCATATGATCGTCTTCGATGAAAAAGATTGGATAGCCTTTGCCTATGACGTGCGTTTGGACGAGATCTCTAAAAAATGTTCGAGCCATTTCGGGTGTGCGGCGGCGATATTCGTCTTTTGCCTGAATGAATTTTCGCACATCGCTCGCTCTCATGAACGTTTTGCGCATCACCCGATTTTTCCCCTCTGGCATAGTTGAATGATCGATCGTTGCGACTTCATAGTGCGATTGCATTCCATTTGCGATGCGTTGCCCGATATCAAGAAGGTCTTTGGCTACATTATCTCGGACCAGTCCGAACAAATCACGTTTCATCAGTCGGAATGGAAAAAGGGTGTAGAAGGCAGAACTGGTTTTGGCGCTCTGATTGTGTTTCTCAATGACCTCCATCAACGTTGACCAGTTTTCTTCAACCGGATCCCACATCCGCCGATATTTGTTCGTTTCTTTAACTTCAACACTAATGGGGGATTCCGATCGTCTCCACGATACGTCCAGAATGTCTGCGATTTGCTTCAAATGTGTGATCCTACTGGTCACAAAGCTGTACAGCCGCAGAGTCTTGGAAATAGACGACATGGCGTAAGGCAACTCTTTGTCTCGCAATATTTTGGAGAGTTTGGCTCGATTAATTGGGCCATCTTTTAGTTTCTGAATGCACAAACGGGCGATCTTCGACGCATCAGTTTTTGTTAACCCGATCTCGTCAGATTTCTCCATAATCTGCTCAACACCAAAAAATTTCCAAATATGGAAAATATATGCCAATTTAATCGCAAAAAGGAACTCCGCGCAGGTCGCAGTGTACCGTATCAGTTTGGCTTCCGTACCAACGAAAGGATGACTTATGTGCTTTAGAATTTTTCATTGCAAAGTTCTGGGCGGATCGGGCAATGGACTGAACCTTAACTGTTTTTTGGTTCGATATTTACTCCCGATCTTCTGCTTCTGCTTACTCTGGAACAATACCTCGCGTGCCGCGTCGTTCGTCGACGACTTCAATCGGCCTAATTCGCCGTCCGTCGGCAATGGTTGGCTGGATGCCACGGGGACCGGCACCACCAATTTGTCGATTTTTTCCGACAGAGCTCAAGCCCCCGATCCCTCGCCTGGAAATGTTATCGCTGGGATTTTCCGGCCCTTTTCCCTTGGCGCGGGAGTCTCGATTTCCGCCACTCTCACCCAGGAAAATGGTTTCGGGGGTCTTTCCAATCGATTTTCCCAAATCATCGCGCTCAATAGCAATGGAGACATCAATTCAGGCTACGGCATCATCTTTCACCGCGGGGATATCAACTTTCAAGACTCCGTAGTGATTCTCGTTGATAACGGCGTCCAGCTCGAAACTCAGAACATTGCCAACCAGTTTGGCCCATCCATCGATGTCGCTTTTACAATCTTCTCAGACGGTAGCGTAGCCGGCCTGGCCAATAGTTCCTCCTTCTCCTTTGGGCCCCGCGCATTTAACGCAAACGGCACCAACTTCCTCTACACGACCGAACTTTCCGATCCCAGGGCCACCTCAACGTTCATTGATCCGTCTGTCGACAATATCACCATTAACAATGTCCCCGAGCCCGCCTCGGCCCTGGTCGGAGTCGCCTTATTCTTTATGCTATCTCGGAGACACCGCCGATGCTGACCGATCGCCTCCACTGCTGTAAACAAATGAATGATTCCTCGCGCTCATTGCCAAAAAACCTTCACCCTCCGCGCTTAGATATAGTGGACACTCTCTTTTCGCTGCCTGCTCATTGCTGGTTTGTCCCCAATGCCCCGACGCCACTCCGGAGAATTGGGACATTTTGGGGCATTCGGCATTCTGTGACATTTATTAAACACCAAACCCCAGGGTTCAATATCCCCAAAACTCAAAAAACCCAATTTGCCCCCTCCCTCCAGCCGACATAAGATTACGCCGCTGATTCGACTCTTTGACAATTCAACCCCACCCACAAGAGCCCTTTAAAGGGGGCGACTGGTTTCGACCGGATCGCTGCGGTGGCGGTGGCATGCCCAGGACGCTCACTTGGCCTGGATAATCACGTGAGCAAAACCTTAACTGCTAACAGCGATGTTGCAGGCCGAGTTGGCTTTGCCAGCCCGGTTCGTATGGCTGCCTAATTAAGGCAACCTCGGCACGATGTGAAGCCCGCGTCACGTCGGCCGCAAAATGCGGGCTGGTCCGCTGATTCGGACGTTGGTTAGCGGATGAGATTTAGACGGCTGGACGCCAGCGAAGGATGTCGATGTTCGTCGCCGGCGCCGAGATCAAAACACCGACTAAGCATGTAGAGGCCGTCATTGACGCAATCTCGGGACCCGGGTTCAACTCCCGGCGCCTCCAATTTTGCCATGGGCAAAATTAGAGCAGGAGACAGGTGAACAGGGGAGCAGGTGAGCAAGGAAAATTCAAATCGACGGATGGGCATGACATGTTAAACTCACTCCTGCGTTCACCTGCTCACCTGTCACCTGCTCACTCGTGGATCGGAAAATGGCTTTCCTTTTCGAAAACCTGTCCGTCTATCAAAAAGCCATCGATTTCTCCGAACAAATCACCAATCTCACGGAAAACTTTCCTCGCGGGTACTATTTTCTCACAGACCAACTCAATCGCGCTGCGCTAGGCATCGCCACCAATCTTGCCGAGGGCAACGGCCGCTTCACCAAAGCCGATCGCAAGAATTTCTTCACCATTGCCCGCGCATCTGCTCAGGAATGTATTCCTCTTTTGGAACTCGCCAAACGCAAAGCGTTTATCAAAGATTCTGATCACCAGGAACTGCGGCAACGCATCGAAATCATTGCCAAGATGATCAGTGGGTTGATTTCGGGGTTGGACAAACGCCAAGTACAGGCGCCAAAATAATCGCATCCCGCACGCGGAGGTTCCCTTGCAATTCCGAACCCTCGGCAAAACTGGCGTCCGTGTCTCTGCGATCTCGCTGGGCGGGCATGAATTTTTTCCCAACGGCGCTGTCAAAGGATTCGCCCAAGGCGGCGACGCCACGCGCCGGCCCGATTACATCGACCCCGGATTTGCGACCCCCGAACGCCGCGCTCTTGTGAACAAAGCAATCGAAGTCGGCATCAACTATTTCGACGCGACAATCGACCCGGAAGTCGCCGCGCTGAATGCCACGCTCCCTCCGCCCCAATCCTCGCCGACGCTGATGGTCCAATGCCGGCCTCAGGGCATGTGCTATCACTACGAAAAAGGCAATCGCGGGCTGACCGATCTGTCACGCCTTAGGCCCGAAGTGGAACGCCTGATCGCGCTTTCCGGCCGCCCAAAACTGGATGTGCTCAACTTCGGCATCGAATCGCCCGCTTTGGAAGACGATCCAAAATTTCTCGATCATGTCGCCCGGAACATCGCGGCGCTCAAATCGGCCGGCCTCATTCGCTTCGCCGCCTGCGACACCGTGAACTCCGGCGAATCGTATTACACTCGCATGATGCGGTGCGGCTGCTTCGACGTGATGTGGATCAATTTCGGTCCTCTCTGGCCATTCCCTGCCGAAAAACTTTTTCCGCTCGCCAGGGAACTCGGCGTCGCCATCGTCACGCGAGAGGCGTTCGTCAAAGGCCATCTCTTCCGCGTCGCCGAATCCGCCGCTCTCGCCATCGACCGCCCCACCCTCGCCGGCGTTGCCATCCGCTGGATTCTCAACCACCCGGAGATTTCCACGATGGTCCTCGGCGTGCGCACCGCCAAGGAATTCGAATCCAACCTCGAGGCCTCCGAAGCCCCGCTTTCAGCCACCGACACCCAAATTCTCGCGCAGCTTCGCGCCCATCCCGCGTTTGCCGCCGCCCATGCCGAAAACGAACGTCGCTTTCGAAAATAATTCTGATTGTCCCGACGTCTCACCGAGTGAATTGCCGCTCATTCCCCGCGTCCCACCAACTGCTCCATCTTGCCACTGGGCCGAAACGCCACGTTGTATTCCGCATCGTACAACACTCGCTCCCCTTCAAACTTCAAATTCACCGTGATGCAAAACGGTGTTTCATAAAACACGATCTTCGCCCGATAGACGTTCTCCGCCACCCACCCGCTCCGCGCTGCCACTAGTTCCTCTGCCGGCCTCCGCGCACCATCCCGCGAATACGTCATCTTCCCCTTGGCCCATTCCCCATGCCCGCATCTCACCTGATGCTCTGCTCCGTCGCACTTGAGGACAAGGGTATCTCCATCCTCTCCGCGCCCAAATTCCAACGCCACCGCCTCCACCTTCTGATCATTCCCCCCAAATACGAATCGCTTTCCCGATTTCACTCCCGTGCCGGGCTTCGTTGATCCGACCTCCGCCTTGATCGATAGTCCCTCCATCCTGGCCTTCAGTTTTTCCGCCGTCCCGACATCCGCCACCAACGCTTTGTTCCCCAGCGCCGGCAAAATCTTCTCCCACAACAGGTTCATCACGCTCCCCATGTCCTTCACACCCGCCGTGATCGCCACCACCGCGTCTTGCTCCGGAAATACGATGCAGAATTGCCCGAATGCCCCATCCCCGCGATACAGCCCATGCCGGGCCCGCCAAAATTGATATCCATACCCTTGATCCCAGTCGCTGTCCGGGTTGCTTCCGTTGGATGTTCGGAACCCCGTCGCCTTCTCCACCCAGTTCGCCGGCAGCAACCGCCTCCCGTGCCAATTACCCTTGTTCAAATAAAGCAACCCAAACTTCGCGATATCCTCCGTCTTGATGTTCAGCCCATACCCGCCCAGCGAAACCCCATCCACGCTCGTATCCCACGTCGGATCCTCAATCCCCAGCGGCTCAAAGAGCCTCGGCCCCAGATAGTCTAAAATCGTTTGCCCCGTCAGCTTCTGCACGATCGCCGACAACATATAACTCGCCGGCGTATTGTACCAAAAGCTTGTCCCCGGCTTCTGATCCACGGTCACCTCCAAAAATGCTTTGGGAACATTCCGCGTTGTCTCCAGCTTCAACTGCGACACCTCGCTAATCCGCTGCCCCGTCGCCATCATCAACAGATCGCTCACCCGCATCGCTTTGAGGTTCTCGCTCACTTCCGCCGGCGCATCACCCGGAAAAAATTTGAGCACCGGATCGTGCACGCTCAGCCGGCCTTCGGCAATTGCCATTCCCATCGCCGTCGAGGCAAAACTCTTGCTCAACGAGAACATGACGTGCCGGACGTCCGCCGCATACGGTGACCACCACCCTTCGGCCACAATATGACCATGCCGCACGAGCATGAAGCTATGAATCGCGTCGATCTTCGCGTCCGCCACCTCGATAAAATCCAAAATCGCCGCCGACGAAATCCCCTGCGCCTCGGGCGTGCTCCGCGGAAGCGCCAGTGATTTGTTTTCAACCACGATCGTCGCTGTGCTCATGCCGTCGAACAATAACCGCCTCTCCAGGCTATACAAGCTGAAAATTTAAGGCGGTGTTTTGTTCGTCGTGTCCGAGAAATTACCGGTTTGGAGACTTGGGAAGCGTGTTAATGGTGGCGTTGGTCAATTGAAATCCATGCAAAACATCCCAGAATTCCGTTCGGATTTGATCGCTTGCCTGTTTAGGCGTCTTGAGTTCTCCGGCTTCGATTGCGTCGGCAGCCTTGTGCATGATCCGGGACAACTCGGCGCCCGATTGGATAAAAACCCGGGAGGAGTCTGCTTGCTTCGGCTCATAGTGAATTTCCAACGTAACGGAAGCAGGCGCGTCAAGACGCCATTGATTTCCTTCGCGGCGCATAATAAGCGACGCATCTGACCATGCTGCCTGGCCATACCGCGGCATTTGTCCGTTGGTAATCCGCACACGGACGGTTGCAGTATCTTCAGTGATCGTCACATCGCCCGCCTTGAGGCCGTCCAATGCTTTGTCGATCAATTCCTCAAATCCCCCCTGTAAGCCCGGGAAAATGTCGAATCCAAATCCCTCGACTTTCATTTTCTGTCCAAATGCGATGAGCCATGCCTGGTCGGCCCGGCACGTCGCCCCATTGCACACCATGGTGGCGCGAAGCGCATCCCCGTTCCCCGGATTTGCCCTATCCGTGAACGAAACACACGCGTCAATGTCATCCACATTGTCCTCGCGGATTGCCTGAGCCAGCTTGCGCAACGCATTGACCGGCGTGGCCTGATTCAGCGTGTCCGAGGACGGCATCGTCGCGGCCCCATTCCCCGGCGCTGCCGCGCTCACGGGCGCCGCTGGGATCGGCGCCGCTACCACGGGATTCATCGCCGGCTCTTGCTTCGCCGCGACGATGCTGACCGCGACCATCCCTCCGATCGCCAACGCCGCCGCTGCTCCTTTGATCAATGTCCCGCCGGCCATCGACTTGAAAATTCCCGGATGCATGGGAACCGCTCCCTTCGTCGCCGCCGAAACTACCGCGTCCAGCAATCCCGGCGTCGCCGGCCGGACCGCCCCCGACAAGCTCGCCGTTACCACCGCCGACGGCACCGCCAATCCCTGCCGCGCAAAATACGCCCTCAATTTCTCCACCGCCCTCAAAACCCTCTGCTTGGCCGCATCCTCCGAAATCCCCATCGCCAATCCCACGTCCCGCAAGCTCCTCTCCTCAAAAAATCGGCACAAGATCACCGTCCGGTCCCGCTCGCTCAACTTTGCCAGCGCATCGTCCAGCAGGTCCTCCGCTTCCGATTTCACGTTCGCCGACCCCGTCGAATGTTCTCCGGTCATTTCTCGCCTCATTTCCGCGGCCCTCCGTTCCCGCGCCAATCGTCGTCCTTCCGTCCGTCTTTCCCGCGCGCACACGTACCGCGCCGTCTTAAACAGCCACCCGCCCAGCAGTACCCCTTTTGGCAATTCCCTCGCCTTCCGCGCCAAAATCACAAACACCATCTGCGTCGCTTCCTGCGCCCTATCCGCATCCCGCAGTTGCCGGCGACACTGCGAAAACACCGCATCGATATGCCCCTCCACCACCCGCCGAAACGACTCGGCCGAGCCGCTCTCCACGTAGTCCCTCAGTGCATCACTGCTCATCGTTGCTTCGGCCATCCCAAGCCTCCGACTATCTCTCCCCGCCCACGCAAAAAGGGAACGCACAACTTAAAAATGATTGTATTCTCTCGCCGGAAAACGAGTGGGCGATCGCATCACCGGAATTTCCGTCAATCAGCCCGGATTTCCCTTCGCCCCGAAAAACACATCCAAATCGCGAGCCCCATGCACGACCGCAATGATCTGAATCGGCCTGGTCTCCCAGCGATAAACCACCAGGTAGGAATAAACGCTCCAGAATTTGTAACGCCGATCCAGCAAATCTTCCCGGGAATGCCCCATCCCTGGCATCTGGGCCAACTTCGCAAAGTTCTCCTCAAGCTCGCCAATCACCCTATCGGCGGCGTCCAAGCTTTCTTCGGCCAAGTGTTCCCAGATCGCCAGCAGGTCACCCCGCGCCTCTGGGGTGAGCGAAAACGCGCTCACACCCGTTCCTTACGACGGCGCGCGCTGCGTCGACGAATCTCAGTAAACACTTCATCAAACACTTCATCCCCATTGACCAACTCACCCCGCTCCGCCTGCGCCGCCGCCCGATTCAATTTGCTTTTGAGATTCTTAAAACTCAATTCTCGCTCGCGCTCCTGCTGTTCAAGCAAGCGCAACCCCTCCCGCACAACTTCGCTCGCAGTTTGATAGCGGCCCGTGGCCACCCGGGACTCCACGAACTTCTCCAATTCCGGCGTCAGCGAAACATTCATCGTCGTACGAATCGGCATGATCAAATCCTATTTCGACTGGCGATCTGTGTCAATTTGTGTTACAAACCCGGGATCGACTTTTTAGCGGAGCCCCTATATGCCCCACACCGAAGACGATCTTAAAAAAGCCCTCAAAGCCTTCAAAAAGCGATTAAAGCTCACCCGCCTCGACGACGACTCCAAGCTCGGCCACAGCCCCCTCACCGGCTCCAACAAAACCCACGTCGTCGCCATCCAACCCCCCTCCGGCTTCGGCCGCGAAATCTGGGAAGAGCTTGCCGACAAAGGCTACCTCAAACGCGACGGCTCCGGCTTCTTCGAACTCGTCGAAGGCAAATAGCAGTAGGGGGGTGTGGGGTAGGTGGGAGAAAAACTTTTGCCTGCCGTGAGCTTGTCGAACGGGGGCCTGATGGGTTGTCTCCCACGTCCCCCGCTCTGCGAATTTTGTCTTTAAAAAATCCCGCCCAAATCCACTTCCTCCGAAGTTCGATTTACATCTCCAAAAACCCCTCCTACTAAACCCTTCCCCCCTTCCCCAACCGATCTAAATCCCTATACTTCTACCTCCCATGCACGCCACACCCGACAGGCTGGCCGAAATAAACCCCTAGGCGCGGTGCCGCCGAAGGGGCCCTAATCCCTTCCGCCCCCGCGCCCGCCCCCCGATATCGTTCGAATTTTATCCGAATCCCCCAGCACGGCTCGATATATCGACCAGGCTCCACTACTCAGGAAATCATCATGGAAGCTATCCAAACCCGCTACCGCACCCACACCTGCGGCCAGCTCCGAAAATCCGACGTCGGCAAATCCGTCAAACTCGCCGGATGGGTCCACTCCTACCGCGACCACGGCGGGCTCGTCTTCATCGACCTCCGCGATCGCGACGGCCTCACCCAACTCGTCTTCGATACCGACGCCTGCGGCAAAGCCAACCACGATGAATCCCGCAAACTCCGCGGCGAATGGGTCATCAGCATCGAAGGCGCCGTCGCCGCCCGAGGCCCCGACGTCGTCAACTCCAACCTCCCCACCGGCGAAGTCGAAATCCGCGTCAAATCGCTCGAAGTGCTCAGCTCCTCCCCGACCCCGCCGTTCTCTCCCGATGAGCATGAAACGGTCTCGGAAGAAAAACGCCTGGCCCACCGCTACATCGATCTGCGCCGAGCCGAGATGCAGTTGACTCTCCGCACCCGCCATCGCGTGACCAAACTCATGCGTGATTACCTCGGCGATCTGGGCTTCTGGGAAATCGAGACCCCTTTCCTCACGCGTTCCACTCCAGAGGGCGCCCGCGACTTTATCGTCCCCTCCCGCCTGATGCCCGGCTCCTTCTACGCGCTGCCCCAGTCCCCCCAGCTCTTCAAGCAACTGCTCATGGTCGGCGGCTGCGACAAGTACATGCAGATCGTCCGCTGCTTCCGCGATGAGGACCCCCGCGCCGACCGCCAGGCCGAGTTCACCCAACTCGACGTGGAGATGTCCTTCATCGACACCGAAAACATCATCTCCATTATGGAAGTTCTCGCTCGCCGCATTTGGAAGGAAATCCTCGGCAAAGAGATTCCCAGCCCCATCCCGCGCATGGACTACCATACCGCGATGACCCGCTATGGCTCGGATCGCCCCGACCTGCGCTTCGGCATGGAGCTTCACGACATCACCGACCTGGCCCAGCAAACCGATTTCGGCGTCTTCAAAAACGCCCCCATGATCAAAGCGATCGCCGTCCCCGGCGGCGGAAAGCTCAGCCGCAAGGAAACCGATGCCCTCGCTGAATGGTCCAAAGGCTTCGGCGCCAAAGGTCTGGCCGTCACCAAAGTCGTGCCGGGCGGAGCCCTCGACACCGGCGTCGCCAAATTCCTTACCCCCATCGCCTCAAAACTCATCGAGCGCACCGCTGCCAAGGAGGGCGATCTGCTCTGTTTCGCCGCCGACAAGCCCAAGATTGTTCACAAAGTCCTCGGCGAACTTCGCCTCAAGATGGCCCGCGATCTCAAGCTCACTCCCTCGACCGAATTCTCCTGGCTTTGGGTCGTCGATTTTCCTCTCTTCGAATGGGACGAGCAGGAAAAATCCTTCTCCAGCACCCACCACCCCTTCACCGCTCCTCTCGATGCCGACCTTCCCAAGCTCGACAGCCGCGACCCCGCCGTTGTAGAATCCATCAACTCCAAGGCCTATGACATCATCTGCAACGGCCTGGAAATGGGCGGCGGCTCCATCCGTATCCACCGCATCGACATCCAGCAGAAAGTCTTTTCCCTGCTCGGCATTGACGAGACCGCCCAGCGGAACAAATTCGGCTTCCTTCTCGACGCCCTCCAATACGGCGCTCCCCCGCACGGCGGCATCGCTTTCGGCCTCGATCGCTGGATCATGATGCTCCGCGGTACCACCAACATCCGCGATGTGATCGCCTTCCCCAAAACCCAAAGCGGCGCCGACCTCATGTGCGGCGCCCCCGCTCCCATCGACGACAAACAATTAAAGGAAGCCAATATCCGAATCGCTCTCCCGCCTCCCAAGCCATGAGACGTGAAAACGTGAAGACGTGAAGACGTGAAACGTGAAGAATTCCTCTTTTCACGTTTTCACGTCTTCACGTTTCATGCTCCACTCCGTTTTCCCGCCAAAGCTTTTCCCGTATCATAAGCAAGCCAACGTCGCCCCAGGACGCCCCCTCATGATCCGTACCAAAATCGTCGCCACCATGGGCCCGGCCTGCGGCGATGTCGCAACCCTATATTCCCTCTTCCAGGCCGGCGTCGACGTCTGCCGGCTTAACTTCTCCCACGGCGACCTCGACGCTCACCTCCAGACCCTCCGCAACATCCGCGAGGCTGCCGCCCGCTGGGACCAGCCTATCGCACTCCTCGGCGATCTCTGCGGCCCCAAAATCCGTCTCGGACAGATCGCCCACCACGATGGCGTCGATGGTATGCCCATCCAGGACGGCGACGAACTCATCATTCAGCGCGCCATCTGCGTCGGCGATAATTGCCGCGTCTCCAGCATCTACGCCCACCTCGTCGACGATGTCCAGGTCGGCCATCGCGTCCTCATCGAGGACGGCATGCTTCGCTTCATCTGTACCGACCGCAATTTCAACGAAATTCGCTGCAACTGCACCGTCGGCGGAATCCTTAAAAGCTCCAAGGGAATCAACCTCCCCGACACCACCGTCAACGTCCCCTCCATCACCGACCGCGATTGGCAATGCGTCGATTGGGCCATCGAAAACGATCTCGACTACCTCGCCCTCTCCTTCGTTCGATCCGCCGACGACCTCTCCCTCCTCCGCGAGCACCTGCGCAACAAGGAAAGCGACATCCACCTCATCGCCAAGATCGAAAAAGCCGACGCCATGGCCCACATCGACGGCATCATCGAAGCCAGCGACGGCCTCATGATCGCCCGCGGCGACCTCGGCGTCGAAATGGACGTCGCCGAAGTCCCCATCATCCAGAAAGACCTCATCCGTCGCTGTCAGACCGCCGGCAAACCCGTCATCGTCGCCACCCAAATGCTCCAATCCATGATCGAGCAGGCCAGCCCCACCCGCGCCGAGGTCTCCGACGTCGCCAACGCCATCTTTGACGGCACCGACGCCGTTATGCTCAGCGGTGAAACCTCCGTCGGAAAATTCCCCATCGGTTCCGTCCACGTCATGTCCCACGTCGCCGAGGTCACCGAGAAATATCTGATCGATTCCAATTCCGCACCCGCGACATTCTCCCACCCTGCCTCCGCCACCCTCCGCTTCAGCGCCGCCATCGCCCGCGGCGTCCGTCAAATCGTCGACGACCTCAAAATCAAACTCGTCGTCATCTGGAGCCAAACCGGCGCCACCGCCCGCATTTTTTCCAAAAATCGTTTCCCCGTCCCTATCGTCGCCCTCTCGAGCAACCACCGCGCCCTCCGCCGCATGTCCCTCCACTTCGGCGTGATTCCCAACGAAATGGCCCCCACCGGTGAAATGCAAACCCTTGTCGTCGGCGTCGATCGTTTCGTCCAGGACCGCAAATTCGCCTCCCCCGGCGATCGCATCGTCATCGTCGCTGGCGCAGCTCTCGGTACCCCCGGCACCCTCAACGGCATCGTCCTCCACACCGTTGGCGAACAATGGTCCGGCCAAGTCGAAACCGCCCTTACCTCCACAATCGTCTCAACCTAAAAAAAACTCACTCCCACGCCATCAAAACTGAGCGACTTCGCCTCCCCTGTATTTTATATTTATAATCCCACTCAACGCCCGCCTGATTAAAAACAATCTTTCATCTCCTCAAATCCGACATCTCCACACCTTGCCATCCCCAATCGCCCCGCGCAAAATCCCACCAGCAATGCATCGCCTTTTCCCATTACCGATTCTCCTCCTCTTCTTAACCTCCTGCACCTCCCACGGCATCGACCTCCCCCATCCCCACCCTGTCACCGAAAACCCTCCCGAACAGGCCACCGTTGCCTATTGGCTCCGCCAACCCTCTTCTCAATCCGTTGCCTCACTCGATTTCGACAAACTTTGGGACGCATGCGACCGCACCG
>CAZCKE010000067.1:0-13064 GCA_964499005.1 uncultured Tepidisphaeraceae bacterium | reverse complement strand
CCTTCAACCCCCTCCCCACACCCCAAAGAATCCAACCAATTGACCCCGGCGAGCACCTCCTCCGTATATAGCGCCAGGGGTGAAAGTTTTTGCTTTTTGATGCAACCTCAATCCGCTCATCCGCTTACAAATCAAATCCCTGTTTGTTCCTCCCTTTTTGGCCCTCCCCCCACCTTTTTCAAAATCTCTTTAAAAATAGCCCGGCGACGCAGCTAATTTCAAAACTCAGCTGCACTGCGGCAATTGCCCCAGAGACCAATCCATGTGACCCCCCCCAAAGATGAAACCGATATGAAAATAACTCTTACGTAGGTTAGTATCGTGTAAAAACCCTTGACAATCCGCCCCCATCTCGCAAAGCTACCTCCTCCGCGCAGTGGGTCTGTCCGAAGTTTGCATCGTCATCAAAAAAAGGAAGGGAAGTCACATGCGACGCTTTTTTCTCACGGGCTTGGCCGTTTCAGCCTGGATACTGGCATCATCCGCCGCCCGGGCCAATCTTCTCGTCAACGGCGATTTTGAAACCCCCGTCGTTCCCGACGCCTCCTTCACGAATTTCACCACCGCCATGAACATGGGCGGATGGACCGTCGATGGCCCCGAAGTCTCCATCGTTAAAGGCGATTTCGTTCAGAACGGATTTCATTTCCTCGCCGAAAGCGGCAATCAATGGCTCGACCTCACCGGCGATGGGTCCAATTCCACCACCGATGGCATCCAGCAATCCGTCGCCACCACCGCGGGCGCACACTATTCCCTCACCTTCTGGGTCGGCAACGTCGTCGATCCCAACGGCATCTTCGGCACCACCAGCGACGTAGACGTCCTCATCAACGGCGTCGCCATCATCACCGCCCAAAATCCGCTCGGCGCCGGCTCGCCCGATCTGACTTGGGCCCAATTCAACCTCCCCTTTACCGCCACCGGCGCCACCACTCTGATCGAATTCCGTAACGCCGACGGCCCCTCCGACAACTCCAACGGCCTGGACAACGTCTCCCTCGTCCAAACCGGCGGCCCCTCCGGCGTCCCGCTCCCCGCCGCAGCCTGGCAGGGACTGGCCCTCATGGCCTTTTTGCTCGGCGCGAAATTCATTTTCCGCTCTCGTTGTTGCCAGATTGCTTAAGTCTCCGAGTTCCCTTCGCCCAGACTCGACAAACCAACTAAGGACGCGGCTCCCAAAAAGCCGCGTCTTTCTTTGATGCTCGGTCAGAAAACCAAACAGGCGACCCAAACAGCTCCTAATCATCATCTCCGTTCGTCGCCTTGGACGGTTGAGTGAACAGAAGATGGGTGCGAGGGTGGGAAGAAACTTTTGTCTTCGACTCTGAGCTAAAGCTGAAGGGGGCCTGACGTGGTTCTTCCCGCCCTCCTGCGTCCTATTTGCGCTGGAAAGCGGCCCCTAATCGCCCCATTTCGTCCCATTCTGTTTTATTCTTCACTAAAAACAGGCGAGGCTCCGCGCCTCAGCCACGGAGCCTCGCCGAAACTCATCGGTTGTGATCAAAAACCCAGCGGTCACTCCAGCGTATGGGTGCCATGCGTGATGGCTCCGCCGGCTCGCAACGCCGCCGCGATCAGCGTCGTCTCCGCCAACTCCTGCTCGTTGGCGCCCGCCTTGCGCGCCTTCTTGGCGTGGATCTCGATGCAGTAAGGGCACTGGGTCGTCAGGGCCACCGCCACGGCGATCAATTCCTTGTACTTCAGCGGAATGACGCCTCCTTTGACCACGGCTTCGTCAAAGGCGACGAACGACTTGAACGCTTCGGGCGCTAATTCGCCCAGCGTTTTCATCTTGTTCAGGTTCTTCATGTCGTACATTGCAAAAATCCTTTCAATTTTCAGGGTTGGTTACTCGGACGGACCTGTGAGGTTCGTCCCTTGACTTAAAGTTTTATCTTGCCAGCGGCCATGGCCTTGACGGCTTCTGTGGTGAGGGGATTCCCGCCGAAGCCCAAGTCGCCGCTTTGGACTTCTTCGACAGCGACAATGGTTGCGGGGCGGAGGTTTTCTCCCTCGATCGACACCAGGGTATCGGTGAGCTTGCGGATCATCTCCTGCTTTTGGGAAGAGGTGAAAACGCCCGCGATAACTTTCACGGTAACCAGTGGCATACGTACATCTCCATTCTGTTAGTACAGTTTTCTTCCCGCCAGCCATGCGTGACTTCACGCGTGTTCTAGCGGCGGACGAGGAATGCTATTCAAGGGGCGGCGGAGGACCAGTGCACTTGCGGTACACCCCCGGTGTACTACCAGTACACCCCTGCGGCTATAATGGGGACGAAGGGGGTCAACGAGGAGTTTGGTGTCCCATGATACAAACGCATTCCATCACACAGCCGAAGTCTGTAATCAGGGGGCCTTCGGCAACGCCAGGAAAGTCGATCGCGGAGCTGTTGGGCGTTCCGGAACCCCCCAAAACCGGTCGCCAGCGGATCGTCGCCGCCGCCATCATGCTCTACTACTATCACGGTTTTGGGGCCGTGGGGATTGATCGGGTGATTGAATCGGCCGGCGTGACGAAGACGACGTTTTACAAACATTTCGAGAGCAAGGATGAGCTGATGGTGGCCGCGGTGCTGCAGCGCGACCAGTGGGAATCGGCGGCGTGGGACCGGGCGATTTACCAGCGAGCGGGAGATGATCCGAGAAAGCAGTTGATCAGTCTTGTGGATATCCTGGATCTGTGGTTCAACGGGCCGGATTATCGCGGGTGCATGTTCATGAATGCGGCCATCGAGTTTCCCAATCCGCACGATCCGGTGCATCAGGCGGCGGCGGCTCATAAGCGGGCGATGCGGGACGCCTGGCGGGATACGGCGCTCAAGGCCGGCGCCACGGAGATCGCCGCGGAGACGTTTGCGGATTGTTACGCGGTTTTGATCGAAGGGGCGCTGGTGCTGCGGCAGGCGCATGGGCGGAATGATGCGGCCCGTGTGATTCGGCCGGCGGTGGAGCAGTTGATTCAGACATATTTGGCCGGCGGGAAATCCAAAGGGAAGGGGAAACCGAGGGCGAAGGTCAAAGGGGTGGGAGAGAGCGTGTCGAATTGACCTTGATTATTTCTCAACGACTGATTTTGAAATGTCGTGGTTTAATGTCGGCGACCGTCGCCGGCGGACGAGTTCGTACATCATGATTCCAGCGGCGATGGAGACGTTGAGGGAATCGGCTTTGCCGGTCATGGGAAGTCTTACGCTGAATTTGCAGAGTTGGAGGAGGGATTCGGAGAGCCCGGTGCGCTCTTCGCCGAGGACAATACCGAGGGGGCCCGTGCCTGGCAGGTCTGTCCAGAGGCGAGGGGCGTCGGGGGAGAGGCCTACGAGCGTCATGCCGTGATGCTGGGCCCAGGAGGCAAATTCGTCACGGTTGGAGCGGATGAGTTGAAGGTGGAAGATTCCGCCCATGCTGGCGCGGACGACAGCGGGATCGAAGGGATCGACCGAGGGGCCAAGAAAGATGATCCCGCTGACGCCGCAGGCTTCGGCAGTGCGGAGGATAGTGCCAAGATTACCGGGGGAGCGGATGGATTCGAAGATGAGCCAGCAGAGTCCGTGGTTGGGCCGGGCGAGTTGCAACTGTGAGCAGTGCTGACGGACGATGGCGCCGATGCCGGAGGCGCGCTCGGTCAGGCTGACGGAACGAAACTGTTCGGGGGTGACGCGCACGCGGCGGACGTTGGCGTGGACCAGCCGCCGGGTGAGCATTTCGGCGAGGCTGCTTTTCAGCAGGATGTCGCTTTGAATGATGGTTTGGAATCGAAGCTTTGCGTCGCAGGCCTGCACGAAATTGCGGATGCCCTCGATCCAGAAAGTTTGATGGCGGTCGCGGGTCGTTCGATACTGCAATTGACGGATGTGGGAAAGAACATGGGGAACAGAATCAGCGGGTTTCGATGAGCCATGCATCCTTTCAGCCGGTCAATCCCGGCGACAAAAAGTAAAACAACGGCGAAGAGACTACCTTCGCATCAAGAAGCGAAAATGTAAACCAATGCCCGCGCGGCGTAAAGCCGCGGATATCATTTCCCCGCTGAAAATCAGGCAAGCAGGGCCGAGCCGCCGGATTACATTTTTTGAAAATCTATCAAACAAACGAGGCGCTTTGCATCTTGTTCCACGGCCGCGCCCGCGCCGTGCCGACACAAGTCCCCGGCCCGTCATATGTTGCAAACCCCCGAAAAGCTAGCATCCACTAATCAAAATCCCAAAATCGCCCCATTTCGTCTCATTCTGTCTCATTCTGTCTCATTTCAGGAAATACCCCTCAACCCCGTTGAGCCGGGCCTATTTCGCCAGCGCTGCCTTGATCGCGGCATCGATCTGCGTCCCGATCTCCTCCGTATAGCCGCTGAAGGCATTCGCCACCGTCCCATCCCGCCCGATGACCAATGTCACGGGCAGCCCATCGACGTGATAGCTCTTCATCGCCTCCTCATTGGAATCCATCGGGATCGTCAGCGAGAGCTTATTTTCCTTGACGAAATGCTCGATCGTTGCCTTGTCTTCTGCATCGTTGACGACCAGCACGATCAGCCCCTTGTCGGCGAGCGTCTTGTCGTTGGTGAGCTCCTGAAGGTGCGGCATGCTCGCCTGGCACGGTCCGCACCAGGTCGCCCAGAAATCGAGGAGGATTACCTTTCCTTTCAGGTCCGACAGGGCCACTGTGGAGCCGCTGGTCGTGATGAGGGAAAATGCTGGCGCCGCTTTGCCGATCAAGGGATTGGTTTCCTCGGCTCGCAACGGGATCACCAAGACAATGGCCGCCAGCCCGGCAAGCGCTATCCATCCCCATTGACGCATTGTTTCTCCTTGGTTTGAAGGACAATGAGTCTATCGCCGTGAGTTGAGCAAAGTCTAGAATCGCTATTCAACATCGCAAATTTGCGCGGCAGAAATCAGGGAGGCCAGGGCGTCTCCCGTGGGGATGAATTCCTGACTGAGCCAGCCATTGTAACCAGTCGCGGCGATGGCCTTGACGATCGCCGAATAATTCAGCTCCTGCGAAGCATCGATTTCATGCCGGCTCGGAACGCCGGCGGTGTGGTAGTGAGCGAAATGGTCGTGGTGAGTGGTGATCGTGTCGATGATGTTCCCTTCCATGATCTGCATGTGATAGATGTCATAAACCAGCTTAAAGCGGGGCGAAGAGACGGTGTTGACCAGCTCGATTCCCCAGGCGGAATTGTCGCACAGGTAATCGCGGTGATCGACTTTGCTGTTGAGCAGCTCCATGCAGAGGGTGACGTTGGATTTTTCAGCCAAACCCACGACCTGGTGGATGGCGGCCGCGCAATTTTTCAATCCTTCGGGGCGATCGATCCCGTTGCCGTTGCCCGAGAAACAAATCACATTGGGGAATCCCACTTCCGATGTGGCGGTAATCGCCGCCCGAATTTCAGCCAGACATATGTCCCAGTTTTCACGGTGGCACAGCCCGTGCGTCAGGGAGTGACTTGGCGTCAACGTTCCGATGAGATCATATTTTTTCAGCGTCGGGAAATCCGCCGGCCCGACCAGATCGATTCCTCGATACCCGATCGACATGGCGATGCGGCAGAGCTCATCCAGCGAAAACTGCTTAAAGCACCAGGGGCAGATCGATTGGTTGATCCTCTTATGACGGATAACTGCGGGCATCATCTGATGATAACGGACATGCGGCGTAGTGTCGCGGCCCATCGGATTGCCCCGGTGGGGCGCTTCCTCTAATATCGACTTTCCTGGGCAGAGATTAGTAGAGGAGCCAGCCATGCAATTTGGAATCTGTGCGCCCGTGGAGCGAGGAGCTGAGCTGAAGGAGGCTGGATGCGATTTCGTCGAGGAGAACGTGCAGAATTTCCTTCAGGGGCTGGTCGAGGATTCCAAGTGGGGCGGGGCTCAGAAAGCGAAAGCATCACCCCTGGGGGTTTTGGCGGCGAATAGTCTGGTGCCAGGAGATATCAAGATTGTGGGGCCGACGGCGGATTTGGAGAAGCTGCGGAACTACATCGGCGTGGTCATGCGACGGGCACAGGCGGTGGGGATGAAAATTTTGGTGTTCGGCAGCGCGGGGGCGCGGAATGTGCCGGAGGGATTTGACCGGCAAAAAGCGCGGAAGCAGATTTTGGACTTTGTGAAGATGGCGGCTCCGGTGGCGCAGAAACATGGAGTAACACTGGTGGCTGAGCCGCTGAATCATACGGAATCGAACATCATCAATACGGTGTCGGAGGCGATGAGCTACGTGAAGGAAGTGAACCATCCGGCGTTTCGGTGCCTGGTGGACAGCTATCATTTTTGGATCGACAACGACAGCTTGGCAGATCTGAAGGTGGCGATGCCGTGGATTCGGCACGTGCATGTGGCGGACAAAGATGGGCGGGTCGCGCCGGGCGAGAGCGGGACGGCGGACTATCGGCCGTTTTTTAAGGTGATTAAAGATGCGGGATACAAAGGCGTCGTGAGCGTCGAGGCATTGGGTTTTACGGATTTCAAAACTGTAGCGCCCAGAGTGTTGGCATTTTTGAGAAAACAGTGGAACGAAAGTTGAACTTAAGAAAAAGGAAGTTCGAGTCATGACACAGCGGATTTTTAATTTCAGCGCGGGACCGGCGATGTTGCCCACGGAAGTTTTGGAGAAATCCGCGCAGGCGCTGGTGGATTATCAGGGCAAGGGATTCGGCATCGCGGAAGTGAGCCATCGCGGCAAGGAATTTGAAGCCGTCAACGATGAGGCGATCACGCGGTGCAAGCAGTTATTGGGGTTGGGGGACAGTCATGATGTGTTGTTCCTCCAGGGCGGGGCGACGCTGTTTTTCACGTTGATCCCGATGAATTTCCTGCACGGCAGCGCGGATTATCTGGTGAGCGGCGAGTGGAGCAAGAAGGCGGCATCCTCGGGCAAGGACGTGGGGAAAATCAACGTCGTGGCCAGCAGCGAGGCGAGCAACTTTGATCATGCGCCGAGCGGCGGGGAATGGAAGATGTCGGGGGATGCGGATTATTTCCATGTTTGCACGAATGAGACGGTGCATGGGCACCGATTGCCAGTCTGGCCGACGCATCCAAATTTGATCGTGGATGCGAGCAGCGAGTTCATGTCCCGGCCGCATCCGGTGAAGGATTGCGCGCTGGTGTACGGCGGTGCACAGAAGAACCTGGGGCCGGCAGGCGTAGTGCTGACGATCGTGCGCAAGGACATGTATCCCAAGCAGAAGAAGATGCCGACGAAGCTGTGGAGCTTTAAGGACGAGGCCGAAGGCAAGTCGATGGTGAACACGCCGCCGACGTTTGGGGTTTACATTCTACTGGAGATTTTTCGCTGGCTGGATGGGCAGGGAGGGCTTGGGGCGATGGAGAAGCGCAACGCCGAGAAGGCCGGAATGCTGTATAGCGCGATCGACGTGAGCAATGGCTTCTATAAGGGAACAGTCTCCAATCGCGAGCAGCGGTCGCACATGAACGTAACGTATCGGTTGCCCAGCGAGGAACTGACCGACGAGTTTGTGAAGACCGCGTCAAAGAATGGCATGATCGGAGTGAAAGGGTATCGCACGGTGGGCGGGATCCGCGCGAGCATTTACAACGCGATGCCGGTCGAAGGGTGCAAGGCGCTCGCGCAGTTCATGAAGGATTTCGCGTCGAAGAAGTCGTGAGTATTTCTCGGCGATGGCGCCTGTCACCGCGCTTGGACCATCGTAGTTTGGACAGGGCGAACTTTGGAAGTGATTTCATCGAAGATGAATGGATTTGCCAGAGAGAAATAAACCTTGTCGGGGAGCAGAGGCAGGTCAGCGTGGAAGTAATCGTTAAGGATGACCCGGAAGAGATTGACGGGAGTGATCGAGGCATAGAGGCCCTTTGAATTCATGCCGGGCAGAAGGACGGCGGTGAGATTACCGGTGCATTCGTGTAGATCGCTGGCCTGGGGATCACCCCAGTAGATTCCGGAGCGGGGGCCGTGATCGCTCAGCAGGACGATGACGGGAGGGTCGGGGGCATTGGCGATGCTCGTGTGGACCATGAGGCCGGCTTGATTGTTGGTGAAACTGGCCCGGCTTCGATCCCAGTCGCGGTAGAGTTCGCGGCTGAAAGTAGGACCGATGCCGGGGTCCGTTTCGGGTCCATAGCCGCGCTGGCGGGGATCAGAGCCGTCGGCGTTGAAGACGAAGGGGAGATGGGGCGCAAAGACGTGCATGAAGACAAATTTGGGGCCGGGCAACCTTGCGGCTTCAGGGCCGTTTTGGAATTCGTATAAAATAGTTTCGCGTTTACTTTGGTCGGGGTCGGGGTGGTTCCCGCGGAAATAGAGCTTGATGGTGTCGCCACCCAGATGTGAAAGGGCGGTGCTATCGATGAGCATTTGCTGAAAGGGCGTCAGGCCGTAATCGCGGGGGATGCCGTAGAAGACGTCGGCATTTTTGAAGCTGAGGATTGGGGGGTGCGTATCGAACGCGACCCAGCGGTAACCGAAGGATTTGAGCGTGGCAACCAGAGCGCTGTGTCGCATGAGCAGGCCCAGGCCTTCGAAGCCCTCAAGATTCCATTCTCCGGTATTGGCGAATTCATCGAGATACCGCATGTTCATCGCAGAGCTGATGGAGAGCTGCGTGTAGCAGTAGTTGGACGTGCTGGCGTTGGCGACAAAAAAGCCCTTGTCCCGAAGGTGCTGAAGAAATGCGGAGTTGTCGTAGTGGTAAAGATTTTTAAGCACATCCGATCTGCCATGGGCGTCCAGGAGAATCATGTAGATATCGGGCAGTTGGGCGGGTTGGTAGTGTGCGGGGGTGGTCAGGGCAACGGCCGTGCTCGTTTCCAACGGCGCTTTGGGGTCGTGAAGATGGATCACCCAGCGAATACCAATCAAGGCCAGAGGGCAGATCAGGATCGCAGCACAGATACGATTGAGGTGGACGGTCCAGGCAGCGGGCTGACGGATTTTCCAGGCAATCCTGCAAGCCAGGGCAAGGCCCAGAATCTCCAGCGTGATTGACACGGTGCGATCATTCACCACGCCGAAGGCAAGCGGAGAGAGTTTCCAGAGGGCGGTCATCCAGTGGCCGTAAGCGAAGAATATGAACACGGCAACGGCGACGACAATTGCGGCGCGCTGGAGACTGCGGAAAACGAGCCCCGCGATCGTCATGAGCACCAGAATGGCGAGAACAGTGAGTGACAGGGGGAGAAATAATTCTCGGGCGCTGGTTTCAGACGCGTTGGCAGCGTACAAGCAGAGGGGAGCGAAGAGACCGAGCAAAAAAGGGTAAAACGGCGTGGACTTCACGACATGTTTTTTTCGCATTATCCGATGATGGATTCAATTGGGATTGAGCGTATTTTGCGAAACGCTGACGGTGCGGGCAACTGCCGAATTATCGGCCTGCAGATGAACGCGCTTGGTAACATCCTGGAAAGTGTAAACGGTGGCGGTCGAGAAATAGGCATGATCATCGAGCATCGGCAGTTTGGCGTTAAAATAATCATTGAATACGACGCGGAAGAGGTTCACGGGAGTGATGGAGGGGTAAAGGCCGGCCGCGTTTTTGCCGGGAAGCAAAACGGCGGTGAGATTGGCCATGCATTCGTGAAGGTCGGTGTTATTGGGGTCGCGCCAGACGATTCCGGAGCGGGGGCCATGATCGCCAATCAGCAGAATGACCGGGGGCTTGGCGGAATTGGCCAGAATTTGATCGACCATGTTCTGGACCTGGTTATCGATGAAGGTGGCCTGTTGCTGATACCAGTCGCGATAGACTTGGCCGGTGAAGTTTCCGGCGATGCCGGGATCGCTCAACGCTCCGTAGCCGCGGTCCATGGGATCAGAGCCATCGGCGCGGAAGACAAAGGGGATGTGGGGGCATAGCAAGTGGACGAAGACAAATTTGGGGCCCGGAAGCTTGGCGGCCTTGGGGGTTGCGTTGAGTTCATATAGCACCGTCTGGCGAATCGCGTGATAGGCGTCGAGCGAGCGGCTATTGATCCAGGCTCGGACTTTATCGCCGCCGAGGTAATTGAGGGCGGTATTATCGATGAGCTGTTGCTGGAATTCGGTGAGGCCGGTAATGCCCGGCGGCGCGTAGTAGACATCGGCATCCTGGGGGAAGCAGAGGTTTTGTTTCTGGGTCTGGAAAGAAACCCAGGTATATCCGAGCGATTTAAGCGTGCTTACGACGGCGCTGTGGCGGAGCAAAGGATGCAAGGGCGTGAAACTAAGATCGATGGAATTGGCAAATTCATTGATGTATCGGGAATTGAGCAGGGCGGAGACGGCCAGGTCGGTGTAGCAATAATTGCCGGTGCTATCGCTGGCGATGTAGAATCCACGGTCACGGAGATGATTGAGGAACGGGGTATTGTCGTAGTTGTAGAGTTGCTTGAGGGTATCCGAACGGCCGTGAGCGTCGAGAATGATCAGATAGATATCAGGGCGGTCAGCCGGGAGATCGGAGGGGCGTGAAGCGGGAAAGAGCGCAGTGGTTTGTGTCGCGATCGCCGCTTTAGCCAGGTGTGCCTGAACCATCCGATATCCGACCAAAGCACTGGTGTAGAGAAAGATTGCGATAGCGAAACGATTGATCCGCGGGGTCCAAACCGCGGGGTCTTTCATGCGGCTGCCGATCCAATATCCCAGGGCGACGACCAGGACGGTGGCGATGCTGATGATCATTTCGGGGTTTCCCTGGGGATATTTGTTGCTGAACATCGGCCAAAAGATCCAGAAGGCGGCGACCCAATGGGCGGAAGTCAAAAAGCCGAAAACCAACAGGGTAACGATGATCGCGGCGCGGTGGATGTTGCGGGTGAGCAGGGTTCCAAGGGCCAGAAGAATGAGGGTAATAGCCCAAAGGATGCTGATGGGAAGCAGAATTTCACGGAAACGGGCTTCGTTAATGTTGGACGCGAAAAGAGATAAAGGGACAAAAGCGGCGACCAGGAAGGCATAGATGGGCTTCTTTAACATGTGCTTCCCTTCGACGTGAATAGATACAACGTACGCTGGCTTTGGACGATCGGTTCGCGCCGCGAGAGGTGAAAATAGCGGGCGAAACTCGCCTCAAAGTTGTCCTGCGTATATTCGCCGAAAATATCTTTCCTCACAACAAGCAATTTGGCAACTTGAGGATCAGATTTTGGGACAAATTCGAGAATCAGGTTATTGGTCAGGCGGCGGAAAAACCGCCCCAGGTGGTCCAAAGGGACATTTGCCGAGATTGCCAGGTGGTGAATCAGGGCTAAAGAAAGCACTAAATCAACGGGTCCCCGCTGGGCCAGGCTATATCGCTCGTCGTTATCCCAGCCCAGGGAGGGGGTCGGATTGGTCAGGTCCATGAGAAGGGGTAGAAGATGGGTTTCCTTCCGTTGGCGGATTTGGAGGTAATTGAGTTCGACGGCGGCGGGGTCGATGTCGAAGGCCACGGTGGGGATCTTGTTGTCGCTGGCGAGCCGGCTGAACTGGCCGGTATTGGCCCCCAGGTCCCAGACGGATTTGGGGGCGACGGCCTGGATGTATTCGGTGACGAGCCGGCGCTTATGGTTGGTCGATTCAGAACTATAGCTGTTGTTCTGAGTGTAGTCGGCCCACTCGGTGCCGGACGGTTTATAGGAGAGACGATTGATCGTGGATTCGAGACTGTCGATGAGGCCCAGAAGTTTCATACGGCTCATCTTCGGAATGACGACCTGCTTGGTGGTCGACGCATGGCGCTTCTGCATCTTGGCGTGAAGGTGCAGGTGAATGAGCAACGAAAAGTTGAACTTGGAAGAGCGCGGCAAAAGTGAACTGGCCAGATCGAGCGGGATACCGTCGAGTTGCGTTCGGAGCAATTGATTGAGGCGAACGTCGCGCAGGGCCATCAAGGCGAGCGGCGCGAGAAAATGCTGACATGCCTGACGGTAGGCGGACCAGGGTTGGCCTTCTTCGTAGCGTTCGAAGGAAAGAGTATCGATGAAAATGGGGCGACCGGCCTGAAATTGGATATTGAAGGCGCTGGCATCCTTGAGGGACATGCCGTGGTCCATCGCGATCTTCTGAATTTTCAAAGTCGTGAGCGCGGCATCTTTAAGCTGGCTGAAAGACCATTCGTAGGGATAGGAGATAAAGTCGATGGGGCGAGGGCGGATGATTTTCCAGGCGGATTGAGGCTCGGCGGGAACGACATCGGAATCTTCGTGAGAAATCAATAGGCCGGATTCAACCAGAGCGGAGTAAAGGCCGGAGCTATTAAGCAGCTCAAACTCGGACTGGTAGGAGCGATTAATCTGGCGTAAGAGAATTCCGCAGTGACGAAAAACAAACCCGCTGGGGTCGCGGTAAGATGACCCGAGTCTTGGAGAAGATTCTGTTATGGGCGAGGTCGATGACAGAACGCACCGTTGACAAATATATGCCAAACCCGCTGCGTTACAAAAAGGGGTGGTTAAATTTTTGAGATCGGGGAGCCGGACGGATTGCCACAAATGAAATTCCCCAAAATTTCAAAGGAGAGAAACCGTGCGGATAGCCCAGAAGGCGCTATGCCTCCTGGGGCTGATTATCGGGACGGCTGGACGAGCCAGAAAAATTGCTCTTAATTTTTCTCCAGGATTGCTTAACGAAAAAGAGCGAGCCGAACAAACCACCGGCCAGAATCTGGAGAAAAAAGCTGCCAGTTCCGGGATCGAGGTAGGCTAAAAGACCGTGAGTCATGGCGCCTCCAAAAAATAGCGCGACACAAAATAAAACCCTATTTACTTTTCGTGCAGGGGTCAGCACATAAGAAGCCGTAGACGGCACCCGATGACTTCCATCGTCTCCAGGCTGTCTGGCTTCTGATTAACAATACGTGAAACCCGCCGGTTTGTTGTCGGTTAAAATCAGAAAGGCCTGAAAAATTTTCATCGTTTAGCGAGCCGGGGATTGGACGTTAAATGATTCCGTTGGGTGGGTTTAGGTAATATTTGACGGCGGAGCCAGCTAACCCATAGGATTTGTCGCAGTTACTTGTTAATGCGCAATCGGCATGGGTGTTTGGGGCTGAAACGGCGCTGTTTTGAGGCTCAGCAAAAGAACGGAATATGGGTTGAGAGCGGTTGGGCAACTGGT
>CAZCKE010000066.1:9057-13065 GCA_964499005.1 uncultured Tepidisphaeraceae bacterium | reverse complement strand
TTCAAAATTTGGCGTGGAGATCTTGCGAGCTCAATCGGCGGCGGAATGCATCTTAGCCTTTTTCCGCTAAACTGGATTTCTCGGTTTATATCTCTTTGGCCGGCAGCGCATCGCCAAAAAATGGCACGTCCTGGCCATCTTCATGGTGGCCTTTGGCTCAACCATTTCCGCGTTCTGGATACTTGCCGCCAATTCGTGGATGCAAACGCCCACCGGATATGTCCTCCGCAATGGCCGCGCTGAATTGACCAGCTTCAGTGAGGCGATTTTCAACGCTTCGATGTGGCCAAGGTTCTTTCACACTCTGTTCGCCGCATTCGTGTCCGGCGCTTTCTTTATGGCTGGAGTATCAGCGGCAGTGCTGCTCAAAAATCGCGCCAGCCTGGTCGCTCGATACACCCTGAAGCTTGCCGTCGTGTTCGGGCTTGCCGTGAGCGTAATGGAGGTCTTTCCCTTCGGCCACATGCATGCCAAACAAGTGGCGCATACCCAGCCGACCAAATTTGCAGCAATTGAGGGGCTCTACACAAGCCAAACATCGGCGCCGCTGGTCATGTTTGCTATCCCTTTCAGCCAACCGCCCTCACTCAAGGCCAAAGCCGAAGTGCCGGGAATGTTGAGCTGGATGGCCTTCGGCAACATCCACACCAAGATCCGGGGCATTAATGAATTCCCGCTGGATCAGATTCCCCCATTGTGGCTGACGTTTGTCGCCTTTCACAACATGGTGTTGTTAGGACTCTACTTCATTTTCGTGATGGCTTGGGCGGCGATCCGCCTCAAACGCGGAACACTTTTTGATGGCACGAAGTTCCTGCGGCTGCTCGTGGTTTCAATCCCACTGCCACTTGCAGCATGTGAGCTTGGCTGGATGACTGCCGAGGTTGGCCGCCAGCCATGGGCTGTCTACGGGGTGCTGCGCACCGCCGATGCGTTTTCGTCGAATTTGTCTGCCGGGGTCGTGCTGGCTTCGATCCTTATGTTTTCCCTGATCTACCTGATTTTATTGTGGCTCTATCTTCACCTGCTGATCGAAATAGTCCGACATGGACCTGACGCGATCGAGGAAGCGGCAACCCCATCCATCAGAGAATCGGAGTTGGTGTTATGACTCTCAATGCAACCTGGTTTATCCTCATTTTCGTTCTATTGACCGGCTATGCCGTGCTGGATGGATTCGATCTTGGCGCGGGCGTAATGGTTCTTTTCAGCCGTAGCGAGAGTGAGCGCCGCATCTTCATCAATGCAATTGCTCCTGTGTGGGACGGAAATGAGGTTTGGCTATTGACCGGTGGTGGTGCGCTGTTCGCCGCATTTCCCGCTGTTTACGCGACTGTTTTTAGCGGGTTTTATTTGGCCCTGATGATCGTGCTGGCGGCGTTAATCTCTCGCGCGGTGGCGATAGAATTCAGGGGAAAAGTGGACCATCCGCTATGGCGACGGACCTGGGATGCCGCGTTTGGGATCAGCAGCTTGTTACTCCCCGTGCTGTTTGGGGTTGCCTTCGGCAATGTATTGCGCGGCGTGCCAATCGCCGACAACGGCAACTATGCCGGCTCCTTTTTTGATCTGCTGAACGGCTTCGCGCTGGTCGTCGGATTACTCGGCTTGGCTGCCTTCACGATGCACGGCGCGATTTATCTCTGTAACAAGCACGTTTCAGATGTGAAACATTTGGCGAACTATGTGCTCATTGCCTGGGTGGCCGTAATCACTCTCTTTATCGCCGCCACCGCAATGGCATTGCATTCGGCTTCTTCGTTCTTGCGTCAGGTGAATTCCAATCCCCTTGTTTGGCTCGCAATCGTGATTTTGCTTGCGGCCTCGTCCGCGGTCCCAATTTCCCTGGCGCGTCAACGATACAAGGCCGCTTTTTTCGCATCATCATCGATGATAGTTGCGATGATGGCCTTGGCCGCTCTGGGCCTATTCCCTTGCCTGTTGCCTTCGGCGAACGATCCTTCGCGCACGCTGACGATCTACAACAGCAGCTCAAGCCATTTGACTTTACTGACAATGCTGGTGATCGCACTGCTTGGAATGCCCTGCGTCATTGTCTACACCGTGTTAATACACCGCGTTTTCCGCGGAAGGGTGCTGCTTTCCGAAGACAGCTATTGACGCGGCAGGTTCTCCGCGCTATCGCTGACTGTGGAGAGTCATTATTAGTTCTGGAAAACATCCCGCTCGTTTCTACCAAGTGAAGATTGCGATTCGCACGGATTCAATTTGACTTCGCGGGATCGGGCCATAACAACGGCTATCGAAGCTGTTTGGAATGCGACCGGAGAAAACGAAGAATTCGTTTGCCGCAAGCACGCGACTCTCTCGCCAGATGGGAAGCGGCCGGCCGGCACCGTCTGTTCGTGGTGGCATCGGAGCGATTCTGCGGTCATTGACAATTAGCCATTCCCCGCGTGTATCAACACGATCGCCTGGTCCGGCAATGATCGGTTTCAGAATGTACCAACTCTGCCCACTGTTTCCCGATCGGGTCAAAACATAATCTCTGGCGGCGGGTGGAATGCAGAAATCGACAAGCTCTCCCACGGCCGGGGATGCCCAACTCCGCACATAAAGTCCCGGTGCCACGCTCGGCGATGTGTTCATCACCAGGAAGCGATTCCCGATGACTTGGTGAAGAATCAAAATCGCGGCGAAAAAAGATGTGACCCATCGGCCAGTACGCCGGAAACGGTTCAACGAATCAGGTTGGGCGCGGCCCATTACGCGGGGCATATAAAGCCCTCATCCGCATAGGAATCGAACGGTGTTTGACAAAGAAGAATCTGATGAACGGTTTCCGGCCAATAGGACGACGGTAGCGTAGCCGGGTTCTTTCGCCGGTGTTTTAGATCATGAATCACGTCCAAGAGCTGATCCACCGCTCCGTCCATTCCACTGGGACCATGTTGGTCCACGATGGCATGAACGGAAACTGCCGGTTGAATTCCCGGCAGGGTAAAGCCGGCATGTCCTGAGGGCAGAGCTTCGACGACCGCCAAGGCTCGATGCTGGCGGTCCTCCGAATACTTCCGCCACCAAACCACACCGAATATCTGACCCGGCCGAAAGTGGTAGGCAGTGCGCCGATTGCCTTCCTCATGGTGATTTACAGGATCTCCGAAGCACAGGCAATCGATCAGCGAACCTGCCACATAACGAGATTCAAAGCGGGTCAAACGATTCGGATGCACGCGCCACCTTCCTTTTTCCACTTGCTTTTTGATGAACCGAACATTAACCTAACAACATGGGCCGAGTCAAGAACTTTTCCAATTTGCCCTTATTTTGGATTTGAGGGGGACTAAGCGGCTTGCATGGAAGTCGAATTCGTTATGCGAAACGGATCGCGCACAGTGAAGATTTCTGGCGAACGTCTTGCCGAGGTTTGGCGCGGCAGCATGATGTCCAAGGAAACTTTCGCGCAGGCCGCCGGCATGAAGCGGTCGGGCGTCTTTCGGCTTATGCGCCCAGGTGTACATGGCATGTTCGCTGACAATTTCCGCAAGATGGCCGAAGTCTTGAAGGTGACGCCAGCCGATCTACAACGGCGGATCGCGCCGAACACCGTTGGCAACATCGAGGAGTCGAAATCTCTGTGCGGCGTGTCGGGACCGTGCCGGGAGTTGGCCGAAGTGCCGGGCTTCCACAGCGTCAGCGCGGGCGTCCGCAGCGAGCGTTTAGCAATCGAAGTCGGTGGCGTGAAAGTGCCCCAAGGCTTGTGCGATTTCTGCGTGCGGGTGGACGGCGAATCAATGATGCCGACCTACCCAAATGGAGCGACGGCGCTGTTCGAGAACGTCGAAGGTCAAGAAGTTGTTTACGGCAAGGATTACATCACCTGGTTTACCAACGATGAATGTTATTTCAGCCGGGTGTTTGAAAGCGATGATGACCGCGACTTGCTGGTGCTGAAAAAGCTGAACCCGGACCGCCCGCGGTTCCCGGACCGTGCGGTTCATCGGCGCGAAATTGCGGGAGTCGCCCGCTGTGTAGGAGTGCTGG
>CAZCKE010000066.1:0-9047 GCA_964499005.1 uncultured Tepidisphaeraceae bacterium | reverse complement strand
AATTGGTGGGATTGGAAAACTGGAAGGAGCTGGCAGAATTGTACGGCGCGTCGCTGCAAACGCTCGACGACGTGCAGACGCATCACACGCTGAACATTATGAACCGCTCGGAGCGGCGACTGCTCGCCGGTGCGCTACGCGTGTCGCTGCGCAAGCTGGAACAGCTCAACGACGGCGATATTGACTGGATCGAGGATATGCACGTTTTCGATCCCGAAGTTCGCGGCCGCGCGCTTCCTTGGCAGGAGAACGATCCGGCTTACTGGATTCCGAAAGAAACCCGCCCAGAAGACCGTGGCACGCCTCTTCTCGGCCGTATTAAGTCTACGGGCCAAGCCGAAACCGACGAGGATTGGCAAGAAGAATGGGGACGTCATCTACCTGCGCGGTTCGGCAAAGGTTACGACATTTACGCGATGGAAATGGAAGGGGCCGGCCAATCCATCGTATTCCGCAACATACCGCCCTGGGAATTCCGTGAGGGGCCGGCGACGGTCTTCTGCTGGAATGGATGGGAAGCGAGAGGCTTATACGGTCGAGTCCAACTCGCCGCACTTCAAGCGATTGTTGTGACGCCCGATGGGCAATGCCATCACTTAGACCCGGCAAACATTGTGCGTATCGGCAAAATCATCGACCGCTGGCCTGCCGAAACAAATCGCTCGTAATCCCCCCAACCAGGCATAGCGATTGGTATTTATAATACCATTGACTTTATATGTCGTGATGCTAACATCTACCGAACAGACGCGAGGTGCGGCTGGTCGTGAGACTCGGTGATGCCATGACGACGATCGAATTGAATGCTCCGGCGCTCTCGCCGTATTTGTCCCCCAAAGAACTCCAAGAGCGCTGGCGCTGTTCCCGCTCAAGCGTGGATCGAATTGCTCGCCGGGCCGGCTTGAGCCGGCTGTGCCTGGGCGAGGGTCGGAACGGAATTGTGCGTTATAACAGAAAGGAGGTGGAAGCATTGGAAGCCAAACGGCGGGCTTGATCCCGCGTGCCTGCCACGAGCGTATTTGTCGATGCGGCCGTTCTGGAAATGCAAGTCCCCCGGAACGGCCGCTTATTTTGGCATACATTCGAACGATGCGTTACCTAGGAGTTTCGCTTGTCCCGCTTTGTTGGGCAACAAGAATCTCAATTCGCGGCGAGGTTCGACTTGGCATACGGCTGGGGGCCGGATAGGGGCCGTATGATTTCTCCATTGGCAGGAATTGACGTTATGATGAAGTCGGGAAGGATTGGCACGACATGATCCCATAATCGCGTCGTCCGCAGCAGCGGTTGGCTCAATCTGTCAAGGTCTCGGCGATTTACGTGGTGAGTAAACTGGAAATGGGGATGCAAATGGGGCAGGTACTCCTCAGAAAGGGAAATATCCTCGAAGGTTCGGCAGACCTCACCATTTTCCCCTGCTCAGCGAAGGGCACAACGAGCTCTTCGATGAAGAGGTGGCAAGAGCTGTATAAGATTCCGTCGCCCACCGATTTGAATCTAAGTTTGAAGCATGGCGGCCTTAGCGCGCCCTTTCCCTTTCCCGGTTCTCAAAGTGTCACAAAAAGTTATTGCTACGCCGCCGCAGTTCTGAACGACTATTCTTCCGGCGAGGTCGTCGAGAAAATCGGCCAGCAGATTGGGGAGACGACAAAAGCACGGCCAGAAATTCACGTTGTGGAGGCGCCACTACTCGGCACTGGGGCAGGCGGGCTTGACACAATTGTTGCAGGTCGTTCGCTGGCTAAAGGTTTTCTTTCCTCGTCGAGCGACAACGCTTTGCTTTACATATTTGTTTACGACACTGATCGATACGCCAAACTTGAGGCCGCTCTTAAGAAGCGTGGGTTGTTTCGGCGGCTCTTTGATGCGGTGCTCCTTCGCCCTTCGTGGCAAGGAATAGGATTGGACGTCAAAGAACTGCTCAAATGAGTTCTTTGGTTGTGCTTCAGCACACCGTTCCTGTACGGGCCGCCGGCGCTCACACGCGCCGGATAGGTAGAGGTGCCAATGGCTCATGAAGATGGTACGACAGATGAGACACAAAGCCCGCTAATCAGCCGGTATGCATTCGCGATGTTTGACGTGCTTGGGTTCTCCAAGTGGGTCGAGACAGAGAGTCTGAGCACAATCCTGGCCGCATACCGCCAGCTTATTGAGCGAGCGGTTTTGAAACCCAACGAGAAGGGAAGTCTTTCGGCGGTTCACACGCCGGATGGGATGTTATTCGTCGTGACTGGAGCGCCGCACCATGCCTACTTTAGCGATACCATTTTGCTCTGGTGTCCGCTTGTCCCGGCGCTGGTCGCAGACTTCGTCGAACGGTGTAGTGAACTCATGTGCGAATCGCTGGCGATGAATATCCCATTGCGAGGAGCGATCACACTTGGAGACGCGGTCCTCGACAACAAAACCAATACTTACATCGGCAAGCCGATCGTCGAAGCCGCCAACCTCGAAAAGGGTCAAGATTGGATAGGGCTCACGTTGGGCAACACCGCAATCTGGTCGCCATTTCTTGCCCAACAGCACGGCTCAAATATCATTGAGTACGCTGCACCAATGAAACAGGGGTACGAGCAATACGCAGGTCCAATTGTTGTCGATTGGCCCAGGCGGTGGCGCGACAAGAATAGAGGGAGTCTAATCAGCAAGCTAGACGAACTGAAAAAAGCTGAAGTCGCGGCAAAATACGACAACGCTAAACGTTTTGCCGAATACTCTCTGGCAAAACATGATTGGTTTAAATATCCGGAGCAAATTCCATCGGACGCCGTGCTTCGTGTAGTCCCGTTGTCCGAAGCGAATTTAAACGTCATTTCTGAGCCCGAATATCCCAGACCGGATTGTTAGTGCCTTTCTGAAGCCTCCGAGTTAGCGAGTCGCGGACTCATGCTGAGGCAACCGCCGACGGTGCAGTGATAGTCATCGTAGCCCGCAATCCGAACTCCACTGAATCGCCCATTTCTTCGGGAATGAGAGCTGCGTAATGCTTAGCGCAAATCTCCGGCGAGTTGCCCATTAGTTTGCTAATTTTGTAAAGGCTCTCACCCTTCATGGCCAAGTGGCTACCGAAGGTATGGCGGAAATCCAGAGAACCCCAATTTAATTTCGCGCCCTCGTTCGCCGCGCGCAAATCTTGGGAGAAGTTGTCGGGGTCCCATCTCTTTCCTTCGGGGCTTGGGAAGATCCACGACCCCTTGCTCTTTTCCATTTTCAGTTGCCACTTGTCGAGGTAATGGCGCAGCCGCGAGCTTACCGGCACGGCGCGATTCTTTTTCGTCTTCGGCTCCCAATACTCGCCATGAATTTCTTTTGCCCGAACTCGGATAAGCCCGTGCCTCCCGGCGTCCAAATCCAAGTCATCGTGCGTGAGCCACAACAACTCCTCGCGCCGCAGACCGGCGAAGATAAGCGTGGCCACCATTGCCTGGAGCTTGAGATTGTCGGCTAGCGCGCCAAGTTGCTCGTCGATTTGCTTGAGCGTCAGGAAGCGGATGTTCGGCGCCGACTCGCGATAGCGTTCGACCTTGGAAGCGGGATTGCGGTCGCCCGGCAGCCGCACGCCTTTTTGCTCGACGGCCCAATTGAAAAGGCGGGTGAGGATTTCACGATAGCGGTTGGCTGTCTTGGGCGCGAGCCCGCGGCGAGCAACCTGGCCGGAAACGAATTCGACGATCTGCGCCGTCGTTATGCCCTCGAAGTAGTCGGCTTCGATCACCGGCGCCTTATGCCGGCGGTCCACGTCATCTTTCAGTTGGCGCTTACGGGTTTTCTCCGACACCTTGCGGCTGGTGATTTTCAGGGCGTCGCAAATGGAGCCGAACACATCGCGGAGATAGTAGATGTCGGTCTGAGCGCTCTTGGCCGTCTTGGCAGTGCGGATGGCCGCGACATAAGCGGTCACGATCTCCGCGATGGGCGTGCGCGTCGGCATCGGAAGGCTTTCGCCCCTGGCCCGCGCCGATTCAAACAGCCGCTGCTTTTCTTTGGCGATCTGGTAGACGCCGGTGCCGAGGGATTTCTCCTTCTGCTTTCCGGCGACGTCGAACTTCACGTAATAGACGCTTCCGCGCTTGAACAAATAGGCCACTGGCCACCTCCAAGGAACAAGTGTTGAACACTCCTTGGCGAGTACCATGTTTCCCAGGCCGTATGGGGCAGTTTATGGGGCATCAGGCTCATTTGTGGCCAAAGAAAAAGGGACTCGCATCGCTGCAAGTCCCTTTGTCATCTGGAATAGCGGGGGGAGGATTCGAACCTCCGACCTCCGGGTTATGAGCCCGACGAGCTACCAGGCTGCTCTACCCCGCGATCTATTAACCAATTTTAGACGCTTGCGTGAGGGTGTCAAGTTGGTGGTTGAGTGACGAGAGAGGGCGCGTTGAATCCCATTGCAGGCTCGGTGAAGATCGCGGAATGAAATTGGGATTTTCGACTAATGCGTTCACGCGGTTTGATCTGGAACAGGCAATTGCAAAGATTGCCGAGGCGGGGTTCGAAGGAGTGGAGATTTTGGCGGATGAGCCGCACGCTTATCCCGCGAGGCTGACGGCGCACGATGGAGAGCGCATCGGGGAACTGCTGCGGAAGCATCGACTGGCAGTAAGCAATGTGAATGCGAATTGCTCGTTTGGGTATTGGCGGGATGCGCCGCCGGAGGCGTATTTTGAGCCGAGTATTATTTCGCCGAATAAGAAACATCGGGAGGATCGGCTGGAACTGATTCGCAAGACGATGGAATTCGCGAGGCGGATCGGGGCGGGGAACATCAGCATCACGAGCGGGCGAATGCTGGGGGGGATGCCGCCGGCCAAAGCGGAGAAGCAGTTTGCGGAGTCGATGGGCCGGGTTTTGGAGATGGCGGATGAGTTTGAGGTGAATGTGGGGATCGAATGTGAGCCGGGGTTGTATCTGGAATATGTCGCGGAACTCGCAGAATGGATCGATCGGCTGGGGCATCCCCGGCTGGGGGCGAATCTGGATATCGGGCACTGCGAGGTGATCGGGGAATCGATCCCCGAGGCGATTGAGTTGCTCGCCGGGCGAATTTGGAACATGCATGTCGAGGATATCTGGAAGCGGAAGCATTACCATCTGGTCCCGGGAGAAGGGACGATCAATTGGCAGGAGGTGAAAGCGGCACTGGAAAAGATCGAATATGCCCGATTTTTGACCGTGGAACTGTACACACAAACAGCCGAGCCCAGAATTGCGGCGGATCGAAGCCACCGATTTTTGCGAGGGCTTTTTGAGGGCAAGGCATGGGCATCGATGAAGACAGTCACGATCTTCGGCAAGCCGGAGTGCCATCTTTGCGATGAAGTAGAAAAGGTGGTTCGAGACGTGGCATCGCGGCGGCAATTTCGTGTTGATAAGAGGAATATTTTGGATGACCCAATTTTGGTAGAGAAATATAAGACGGCGATCCCCGTGATTCAGGTGGATGGAAAGGAGATCGCGCGGCATCGGATCACGGCGGCCGCGCTGGAAGCGGCGTTAGCGAGATGACAGGCAGTCAATTGCGAATACTTTGAATGCTTGCATCAGGGGATTATCTGGGGCATTCTGATGGGCATGACGACGCCGCGAATGCGGGGGCGGATTCAAGTTCTTGCGTTGCGCTTAATTGTGCTGACCGTGTTTACGGTCATTTGCGTTGGATTGACGAGGCAACTGGGATTGTGGTTGGCAACGGCTTTGTGGGTGGCGGGGATCGGGATTGTGTGCGGAGTGGTCGGGGTGGGGCTGCGACGAGCCAAAATGGGGCAGGTTTCGCCGATCAATTATCTGGCGGGAATGCTGTTCATTGCAGGGTATCGAATCGGGCATGGCAAGCTGATGCCGATTATCCTGAGCTCTTGGCTGGCGTGGTCTTTGATCGGCGTTGCAGCGATCATAGTGACATCGAATCAAATGGCCGCGACAGCGCCTCATGCATTAAACATGACGCATTCGTCGAGTGGGTTTTTGGGATCGCCAACGACGCGGACAACACTGTTGGCATTGATTTATATTTCATGGCTAGTGGACGGAGCGGCGCTGGCGCGGCTGCTGTATGCGATCACAAATTTTCGGCAGGGGAATCGGGCGATCAATCCGGCGTTAATTATGCCGAATTTGGTTTTGATCGGGATTATTCTGGCGAGCGTATTGCTGACGTTCAAAGGGGGCTCAAACTCGAGGCTGTTGCTGGCGTTTCTCATTTCAGGCGGGCCGCCGCTGGTGGTCGGGGGCGCGTTTTTGCTTTTCATGCTTGTGATGCTGACGGTGGGGCGGCATACGCGGTGGAATTAATGAGCAGGCCGTGTCGGATTTCATGGCTTTAAAAATGTCCCAGAATGTCCCATAGTGTCCCAATGGAGGGGGGAGGGGTGGCGTCAGCGACGCCGGTGAAGTAGACCTCGTGAGAGATGAGGCGGTAAGAGAATGAAAGGGAATGGAATAACAAAAAGAGTATCCTTCATAGAAGGGGATAAGGGGTGAAGGTTTTAAAAGATTTGTTGAGGGTTCAATAGATTGCTCGGAATAGAATCCGAGCGAATGGCGCTATTTTTTTGCTGATTTCTTTAAATAAGCATTAAGGGGCGTCCAGTAGTAATGTTTCCAGCCTTTGGTGACGCCACTATGGTCGTGGTCGGGGACATTGACATGAATGAGATCAATGCGGCCTCGGCGGCCGTCCTGGTGGAAGGAGAGGATGAGGATTGAATCGAGGTCGGCCTTTTTCCAGTGATAGCCGCGCCAGCGCTGGACGATCAATTTGTTGGGGATGGTGAAAAGCATCCGGCCCGAAAGCATGCCGTCGAAAGCGGAGAATTTGCTGCCGGGCTTGGGGCTGATTTTGACGGCGCCACCAGTCCAAGCGGCATGTCGTTTAGGGTTGATGTACATCTCATACAATTCCTGGGCGGAAATCGGAAAGTGGACCGACTGTTCGATTGTTTTCAGCATAAGATCAATCCTCGAAGGAGTTGTTGTCATGCACGAGCATAACATGCCGCAGTGGTCGATGTTTCACCAAACAGTTAATGCGTTGTTAACGGGCCTGTCATCGCGCTGTTGCGAAGCACATTGATAATGGAAGGGTTTCATATTGTCAGGTAAATTACATTGAAATCGGCGATCCGATAACATCGACCGTCGGGGGTCATCACAGTTCTACGGGATTTTGTAAAGGAGTTTTTCCGCATGGCATTATTTCAATCATCTGCGGGCGTTTTGGGGGACTTGTCCAAATACGTTTACGGAACGACTCGCCTGGGGGATGCAAAGATCCAATTCCTCGAACGCGTGCGGATCGCGCGCGAAGCGATGAAGGCCGGCGTTTGGTTTCATACAAGCCATCAATATGGCGATGCACTGCTTGTGCTGCGAGGGGCATTTGACGAGGACCGCCGGCACATACCCAAACTGATTTACAAGATCGGATGGAGCAACATCAAAGAGTTGCGGACGATGATCAGCCAGATTCTCGAAGCGTTGGGGCTGAAGAGTATGGATCTGGGACAGCTTTGCTTGGGTGGGGAATTGGCAGAGCAATTCCGCACGGGGGGCAAGTGCTACGACGATTTTCGCAAGCTCAAGGAAGCAGGGCTGGTCAAACGGTTTGTGCTGGAAGTCTTTCCCTGGACGTCAAAGCTTCCACTGGAAGCGCTCAAGGCGGGTTATCCCAAGGGGATCATCGATGGGTATATCTTTTATCTCAATCCAATGCAGCGGTTCGCGTCCAACGAGCTGTGGGACCTGATTCAGTCGAAAAATGAGCCCATCGTGGCCATGCGAACCGTTGCGGGAGGCGATGTACACCGGCTGCGGGATGTGCCGGGGGCCGCATGGAAAGATTATCTTCAAAAGCGCGCGGTGGAAGTGGCGCCGATTTTCGAGAAGTCCGGCTGCAAGAGTTGGACGGAGTTTTGCGTGCGATTTGCGTTTGGATTTCCCAACGTCCGCGCGACGGTCGGGTCCAGCAGCAAGATCGAGAACATTCAGGAATTTCTGAACGCCGCGGACGACATCAAACCGCTGCCTAAAGGGATTCAGGCGGAGATCGTCAAGCTGCAATACCGCTGGTCGGACGAGACGGACATTCACGCCGAGCCGTGGTCGATGTAAATTAGAGGCCGCGCCACATGAGCAGTTCATCGTGATAGACGTCGCCGACGCGGATCACCTGAGGGTTGACGCCGTAGACCAGAAAGCCTCATCGCGCATAACAGCGGATGGCTGAAGGGTTGCCGGCGACGACGGTGAGCCGTACTAAGCGCAGCTTGCGAGATCGGCACCAGGCAAGGGCTTCATTCATGAGCCGGTCGGCGAGCTTTTGTCCGCGAAATTGCGGGCGCACGTAGACGCCCCAGATGCCGCCGGAATGATTCTGCTTTGCGCCGGCGTTGACCCATACGCCCGTCATTCCACAAAGTCGTCCATCCTCTTCGGCAACGAAAACGGCCGCGGACAGACTGTCGATGGACTTGGCGAGACGCTCGCTCCAAGCGGCATCGGACATGAGGGATTCATCTTCGTAAGCGGCGCCAAAAGCTTCGGGGTGCTCCCGGAGAGATTCCAGCCGCAATTCTTTGAACGCTGCCAGATCGGAAAGACGAACGCTGCGGATGATCATGGGGAGAATCGTCGTCTGTAAAAAGCTGGTTTCAAGTCGTGAATCGTCTCATAGCGGAATCTGCCATGAAAGGGGAACGCCGTCGAGAAAACGGCGGCAGGGGGGATGCTTCGGACGAATCGGGCTCTCCCACGACTTCGCTTTGAGGCTGGAATCGGCAAACGCTTCTCAAAAGACCCAGAGCCGCACAAGTGATCACCAGGCCGCTGCCGCCGGCGCTGACCAGGGGCAACGACAATCCTTTGGTGGGAACGCTGACCGTCGCGACGGCGATGTTGATGACCGCCTGGAGCGAAACCATGATGCCGATCCCGAATGCGAGCATTTTTCCAAATCCGTCCCGATGTTCCTTGAGCGACTGCCAGGCGCAATACAGGATTCCCAGGTAGAGGGCATCGGCTATACAAGGCTGGAGATTGTCCACCAG
>CAZCKE010000065.1:0-13153 GCA_964499005.1 uncultured Tepidisphaeraceae bacterium | reverse complement strand
GCCCGTCGAGGGATTTCACGTCGGGCTTGAGCTGGATGAGAAACCCCGAGACGAATCGCGCGGCCATGCCAAGATTTCGCAGGATTTGGATCAGGAGCCACGCGCTATCCCGGCACGATCCGCTCCGCAGCGAAAGCGTTTGCTGCGGGGTCTGGACGCCCGGTTCCATGCGGATCAGATATTTGATGTCATTGCGGACGCGCTGGTTGAGCTCGACGAGGTAATCGACGGTGCGGATTTTATTTCGCCGCAGTGGCTCAACATATTGCGCCAGCGTCGTGTCCGTTGAATCGGCGGCAAGATAGGGCGCCAGTTCCCGGCTCAGCGTCGCGTCGTAACGGAAGGGATATTCCTCCGCCTCCTTATCGAGAAAGAAATCGAACGGGTTGATGACGGTCATCTCGGCGACGAGATCGACCTCGATGTTCAATTCCCGCGTTTTTTTGGGGAAGACCAGGCGAGCCAATCGGTTGCTATACGGGTCCTGCTGCCAGTTGATGAAATGGTCCTTGGGGGAGACAGCCAGGGAATAGCTCAGAACCGGTGTGCGGCAATGGGGCGCCGGCCGCAAACGGACGACGTGAGGCGACAGCCACACGGGGCGCGCGAAGCGGTAGCTCATTTTGTGATTCAGGGCAACACGAATGGGCATAAGGGCAATCCGTCAGAATAGCGATCAATGAATCAGGAGGCGGTAAAACGGAGGTTGGTGAAAGGGGAGTATATCCGGACGAGGCGATACGTCGAGTAAGAAAAGATCGCCTGCTCATTTCAATAGAAATGAATTTGTTAAGCTCATTTTCTTGCCAAATAAGCCCGCCAGCCGCCCAGATGGGTGATGTCGGTTGATCCTGCGACAGCGTACGGCTCGCAGATGAACCCTTTGACGAAGCTGCCGTCTTCTAATTCGAGGTTGCCGATTCCCAAGGGCGGAGGGATTTCCGCGACGAAGCTGCCGAAGGCGAAGGAGGAGATTTGCCAGACTTCGACTTCGATGCCGCGATCGCCGACGGCGGCGTCGGTGCGAATGAGGCCGGGCTTGGGGGGCTTCGTATTGGCCAGTGCGTAGAGACGATAGTTGGGGGTTGTGCGGCAGGTGCGGACGAGGCGGGCATTGCGCTGGGTGAGCTGCCAGTTCAGCGGCTGGCCGGTGAGGTGGGCGCCGACCACGGCGAGCAAAACACCCGAAGGCTTGAACGGTTCGGCCGGCGGGAGGGCAGCGGATGTTGCCCCCATCTTCAGTCCAGCCGTACGATGCAACGCATCGGCAATCCCCAGCAGCGGCACGTCCTGTCCCGCCGGCGCGATCAATGAAACGCCAAACGGCAGATTGGCTGCCGTCAGTCCAGCGGGGACGGCGACGACGCAGAAGTCCATCAGATTGACGAATTGTGTGTAGTAGCCCAGGTTTTTGTTCAACTCGATCGGATCGAACGCGACTTGATCGCGCGTGTAGATCGTTCCCGTCGTCGGCAAAAGCAGCAGATCCATTTTTCCCCATTGCTTGGCGGCGATCTGGCGATATTCCGCCAGCCGGTGCGTCCCCGCAAAGGCGTCCGCCGCGTCATATTTCGAAGCCCCGGAGAAAATCCTGGCAGTGACGGGAAGCAAATCATTGAGATGGGCATTCACGAAATCCCGCAGCCCGGCCATGCGCTCGGCAATCCAAGGGCCTTGATAGAGCAATCCCGACGCCTGCAAAAACGGCTCGAAGTCGGTCTCGACGGGGATTGCTCCGAGTTTCTGAAATCGCTCGATTGCCTCGCGATAGAGCCGCGGATAATCTGCGTTGCCGAAGAATTGCAGGTACTTTTCCTCCGGAATCCCGAAGCGTAACCCGTACATTGAAAGGGTTGCCTCGGGCATTTCCCGCGGCCGCCGGGAATACGAATCGGCCGCATCAAACCCCCGCGCGATCGCGGCGACCCGGGCTGCATCTCCAGCGGTGAGCGCGAAAATCGAAACGCAATCGAGTGATTTGCACGCCGGGACAACGCCCGCGCAACTCAGCAATCCGCGCGTCGGTTTGTAACCGACGATGTTGTTGAACCCCGCCGGCACTCGCCCCGACCCGGCCGTATCCGTTCCCAGCGAAAAGCTGACCAGCCCCGCAGCGACGGCCACCGCCGACCCCGAGCTTGACCCGCCGGAAATATATTTCGGATCAAATGTATTCTCGCATGCCCCGTAAGGTGATCGAACGCCCACCAGCCCGGTGGCGAACTGATCCAAATTGGTTTTCCCGACGAGGATTGCCCCCGCATCGCAGATTTTTTGAACAACCGTCGCGGTTTTTTCCGCCGTGTGCGCGAATGCCGGACAGGCCGCCGTCGTCGATCGGCCCGCAACATCCATGTTGTCTTTGACGGCAAATGGAATCCCAAACAGCGGCAAATCCTTGCCGGCTGCCCGATCGGCTTCAATCTTCGAAATCTGCGCCGCGATCCGCGCTTCATCGAACGGATCGATCCAGACCGCTTTATCGCGATACGCACCAATCCTCCGGCGAACTTCCGCCATGACCGACGCAACGCTCCACTCTTTTTTCGCATACCGCGCGGTCAGGGAGACCAGATCGAGGGAATCTTCCGAAGTCGGCGACATCTGATTGCTCATACGAATTATTTTTACCGCGGAGACGCAGAGAGCGCAGAGAAAACAATTAATTATTACCTCTGCGCGCTCTGCGTCTCGGCGGTAAAAACTGAATCTTCAAACTCAAATAAACGTCATCGTTTCGTTGCGCTCTTCATCCGTGACGCGGTAAAACCCTTTCGCCCATTCCTTGTGTTTCTGTTCCGCATAAATCAGCTGGAATTCCTCGCCAAAGGTTTCGGTCACCAGCGGGTCGACTTCAAATTCACGAACTGCATCAAGTAATGTCTGCGGTAATCGCGTGATCCGCCGCTTCTGCGCGTCGCGCGCGCTGAACGTGTACAGGTTGTCATTCAGCGGCTCCCCGGGATCGAGATTATCCCGAATCCCTTCCAAGCCCGCGGCGAGACTCAGGGCGGCGGCCAAATAAGGATTCACGCTCATGTCGACCGCGCGGTTTTCGATGCACGGCCGGCTCATAGGCAACCGCAGCATCGCCGAGCGATTGTTGCGGCCATAACAGCGGAGCACCGGCGCCCATGACATCTCCGCCAGATCTCCTTGCGCGATCAGCCCTTTGTACGAATTAAACGTCGGGCAGCAAACCGCCGTAATGGCTGGGGCGTGCTTGAGCATGCCGGCGACAAAATTCAGCGCCAGCTTCGAGCAATTCAGCGCATATTTCGCCGGCAAGGCATCCGGTTTGTCACTCGACAGGAAAACGTTTTTCCCGCTCTTCACGTCCGCCAGGCTCATGTTGAAATGCGCGCCGCTGCGGAAATCGTTTGAAAACGGCTTGGGCATGAACGTCGCGATCGCCCCCAGCGATTCGGCCACCTGCTTGGCCATCAGTCGCAAAAAAATGAGCCGATCCGCCATCGTCATTGCGTCGGTGTAATGGAAATCAAATTCATATTGCCCCTTGCCGCATTCCTGATCGAAGCTGTGCATCCCCCAGCCCAGCTCCTCGATGTATTTGCACATCGGATCAAGGAACGCCATGGAGCCCAGCGTCTGGCGGACGTCGTAGCAGGCGTTGGGGCCTTTGAAGGCGACGGGAGCGAGCGGCGCGAGCTTGCCGGACTCGTCTTTTTTCAGGACATAAAACTCCGGCTCGATGCCCAGGTGCATGACGAAACCCATGTCTTTGGCTTTGGCCATCATCTTGCCGAGGATCACCCGGCTGTCTCCCAGCCAGGGCGTGCCGTGATAATGCGTATCCGCGCTGAGCCAGGCGTAACGCTTGTCCCAGGGAAAGATCACGCAGCTGTTGAGGTCGGGCATCGTGCAGCATTCATCTTCCTGCGGGCCGACCAGCCCCATGCCTTCGACGGCGCCGACGGTGTAGAGCTCGGAACCTTCACACATTTCCTCGAACTTGGCCATCGGGACGCACTTGGCCTTGGGGATGCCATGCACGTCCACGAATGAGGCAAAACAATATTGCACGCCGGCCGATTCCAGCTTCTTTTTCAACGATGCGATCTGACCGTGATCGATGCTCATGGGGATTCTCTCGAAGGTGAACGGGCCCAGGGAAGCGGAGGCGATTCGGTGAGGGCGCTTTTGACGAAGCCGGTTAACGCTTCGCCCATTTCAATGAACAATTTGCGGCCGTCTTCCGCGGTGGCGCGACTGGGGAAGCCGGTGAGGCCATTTTTGCTGGTTTGTGGGACCACGTAGGTGAACACCTTGCCGGGCGTGCGATCCGGGTCATCCTCGATCCGGTCTTTTTGTACGCTGGACGGATCGAGAAAGAGCATTAGCGCCGTCTCGGCCCGGTTGGCGTGGAAATCCTCTCCATCATCGATGAACTGGTTCCAGATCGAGCGGGTGAATTCGAAGCTATTTTTCAGCCCGATCTGAAAATGGCCGGCGTGATCGAATCGAATCCGATCGATCGCGCAGCGGAGGCTCGATGTATTGCCCCAGTGCGAGTTGACGATCAGCAGCCGCCGAAAACCCGTTCGCATCAGAAATGGACAGATTTCGCGGACGGTGAGGCTGAATGTTTCGGGAAAAAGCGAGAGCGTCCCGGGCCAGCGGTCGGTATGCCCCAGCGAGCAGCCGTAGGCGAGGGTGGGCAGCATGGGGACGCCGGTTTTGGCGGAGGCATACATGCAGGTGGCGGTCGCCAGGACGGTATCGGTATTGACCGGCAGATGCGGTCCATGCTGCTCCGTCGCCCCAGCCGGCAGCAGGCACATATCCATCCCCCCATCCCGCATCGCCTCAATCTGCGGCCAGGTCATAGCCTCCCAGAGCAGGGGCCTAGCCTCGGCCAGCGAGGCGATCGTTTGGGCAATGACAGAGCTCGTGGACATTCCGGTGCTTCCCTCCAGCGCGATTCCCAAAGCAAGTAATGTGCCCGGTGAATATGTTCGCGGAATTCAAACTGTGAGCCGGCAAGCATTTCCCAATCCCAGCGGGATAAATCCGTTTTGTTCAGTTGGAATGTGGAACGAAATTTAAAACACCCCATTGCGCACAACGCGGGCAACGCCGCACAAAACTCAAAGCCGTCGCCTAGACCCTGTGCATGGGTTTTCCCCAATATTTTCGCATTTCAGCAGCTCATGAGCACCTATGCGCTGATTTTGCCGACTTTGCGGGGATGGCATTGCGGTTGCAGATTGGGTGGCGACAGGTTGGTCCCGCCGCATGGCGTAGGTGCTTTGGACCCAAGTCCGGCGCACCGAGTTTCGGCACACCCCGCCCGGGTCAGGCCGTCCGATCAACAACGCGATCTTCATTGCAATCATCCAAAACGGTCGCGCGGACCTGAGCCCTGAATTGACGCGCGGTTGCAATTCGACGAATCGAGGCGGCGGCCATGACGCTGTCCAATCCCATCTTCACGCCGCAACGATTGCAGGAACAGATTCTTGCCACTGCCGATCTCCCCCTCGAGCAGGGGACGACCTTTCCCCCGCAGGCCTACACCGACCCCGACTACCACGACTTTGAAGTGCGGAACATCCTCAAACGGGAATGGCTTTCGGTCGGGCATGTTTCGCAGATCCCCAAGCCCGGCGATTATTTCAACCTCGAATTGCTCGGCGAGCCGATGGTCGTCGTTCACGGGAAGGATGATGTCATTCGCGTCCTGTCGCGCGTCTGCCCGCATCGGGGAATGGATGTGAACCCGACGGAATATGGCCGCCCCGCCAAAGGCAATGTCCGCTTTCTGCTCTGCCCCTACCACTTTTGGAGCTACGACCTTGACGGCCGCTGCAAAGGCGCCCCGGAAATGCAAAAAGCCGAGGGATTTAACCGCAAGGAGATCGGGCTCGCGGCATTCCGCACGGAAATCTGGAATGGATTTATCTTCGTCACCTTCAGCCCGGATATCGATCCGGTTGCGGAGTTTTACGAGGACATGGGTGAAAAGCTGGCTGAATGGCAGCTCGATAAGTTGGAAGTGGCGGCCGAGCTCGAATGGGATTGCGCGTTCAACTGGAAGGTGATCGTCGAGAACTTCGCCGAGTGCTATCACCATTTGGGGGCGCACGTGAAGACATTTGAGCCGATGTTCCCGGCCAAGACGTGCTGGTCCGAGCCGGAGCATCCGGCATATACGCTGGCGCATCTGCCGCTGGTGCAGAAGCTGGCCGACAGCGTGCGCGAGGGGGACTCGCAGGTGCGGTCCTTTCTCGATATCGAAACGGTCTCGATGGAACATCGCTTGGAGTGGTACGTCTATGTGGGATACCCGACGTTTCTCCTCTTTGCCGCGCCCGATCGGGTCTTCTGGTATCGCGTGCTTCCCGAGGGTCCGCAGAAGGTGAAGCTGCTGACGACCCTGATGGTCTCGCCGCAATCGCGGCAGATGCCCGATTTTCCCAAGCGGCTGGAAGCCGAAATCGAAATGCTCAAGGGGTTTCACACCGAAGACATGGAAGTCTGCGTGGCCGTGCAGAAGGGGATGAATTCCGCGACTTTCCGAGCCGGTCGGCTGAGCCATCTGGAAAAGCCGATCTGGCATATCCAGCGATACGTCGCGCGAAAGATTCGAGAGTCGATGTCCGCGCCGGCGATGTCCGTCGTTGGCGCGCCCGCGTATGCGCCGGTGTGTCAAAGCTGTGAATAAGCGTGATTGAGAGTGGTCCGATGTCGATCAGCGAGCCCATACCGATTGTCGAAATATCGCGCGTGGCGGGGACACGGTTCCGGGACGGGCCGTTTCTGCCGGAAATGGTGGTGCTGCCGCCGGGCAAGTTCTGGATGGGGGCAAATGATGCGGAGGATAAGTTCGCCAGCGTTCTGGAAAAGCCGCTGCATCAGGTGGAGATCGGGCGCTATTTTGCGGTGGGGCGATGTCCGGTGACGTTTGCGCAGTGGGATGCGTATGCGGACAGCGATCTATCGGCCCATCGGCCGGATGAGCGGGGCTGGGGCCGGGGGCAATTGCCGGTGATCAACGTGAGCTGGGAAGATGCCGAGGCATATACCGATTGGCTCTCGCAGGCGACCGGCCGGCGTTACCGTCTGCTGAGCGAGGCGGAGTGGGAATATGGCTGCCGGGCGGGGAGCGGCGGCGTGTTTGCCACCGGCGGCGGGATCGATGTGAAGGATGCGAATTTTCTTTATCTGGATTTTGGCGACAAGCCGGGCCTGGGACATCCGGTGCCGGTGGGGTCGTATCCGCCCAACGCAATGGGACTTTGCGACATGCATGGCAACGTCTGTGAATTGGTCGCCGATGCCTGGCACGACAGCTACGCCGGCGCTCCCGCCGACGGCTCGGCGTGGGGGGAAAGTTCCGCATCGATGTGGCATGTCGTGCGCGGCGGCGGGTGGGACGGATTGCCGCGCATTTTGCGCGCGGCGTTTCGCGATTGGATTCACCATATCCAGCGGATGGATAATGTCGGTTTTCGCGTGGCGTGCGATCTGGATTGACCGGCAGGCGGATCGGTTCCCGGAGGGAAAAGCTCAATGCGGAATGTTTCTCTCGCGCAGATGACCTGGCCGGAGCTCAAGCAGCGCCTGGCAGAATATCCGGTCATCCTGATCCCTTGCGGCGCGACCGAGCAGCATGGGCCGCATCTGCCGCTGGGGGTCGACGCGTATCTCTCCACGGCGATGGCGATGCTGGTGGCTCGCGAGGTCAACGGCCTGGTTGCGCCGGTGCTGGCGTATGGGTACAAGTCGATGCCGCGCTCCGGCGGGGGGCCGTTTTTTCCCGGGACGATCAATCTCGACGGCTCGACGCTGAGCCGCATCGTCCGCGACATTACCCGCGAATGGGTCCGCCACGGCGTCCGCAAGCTCTGCTTCTTCGACGGCCATTTCGAGAATCAGTGGTTCATCACCGAGGGGATTGATCTGGCCGTGCGAGAGCTTCGCGATGATTCGCTGAAAGTGATGCGGCTTCAATACTGGGATTTTTTCACCAATCAGACGCTGGAAAAAGTATTTCCGTCGGGTGATTTTTCCAGCATCGCGCTGGAACACGCGGCAACGATCGAGACGTCGCTGATGCTGCATTTTCATCCGGAACTGGTGCGCAAGGAATTGATTCCGGATAACCCGTCGGTGAATCCGCCTCCGTTTGATGTGTTTCCGGCAAGGCGAGATTTTGCGACGCAGTCGGGGGCTTTGATCACCGCGGCGGGAGCATCGGCCGACAAAGGCCGCATTATGGCCGAGCAGGCGGGGGCGGACATTATCCAGGCCGTCCGGAAAATCTTTGATACGCCATGAATAACCGTGTCGCTTTAGTCACTGGCGCGGCACAAGGGATTGGGCAAGCCATCGCAATCGCGCTGGCCGCACAAGGCGCCAAACTCATTCTTTTTGATCTCAAGGATTGCTCAGAGACGGCGCGCCGAATCGGTGGCGGCGCCCGAAGCGTTGTCGGCAATGTTGCCGAGGAGACAGACGTCTTGGCCCTATTTGCCGGGATTGCTTCGGACGAAAAACGTTTGGATATCGCCGTCAGTTGCGCGGGTTTTCAATTGATTCGTCCAATTCTGGAAACCTCAGTTGAAGATCTGGACCAAGTGATCGGGGTTAAACTCAAAGGGACATTTTTCATACGCCGTGAAGCCGCGCATACTCTGAAAAATAAGCCTTTCGACGGGCGGATCATCAACATCGCTTCCGAACTGGCGTACATCGGCCGCGCCCGTTTCTCGGCCTACTGCGCGACCAAAGGGGCGATCCTCTCCCTCACGCGATCCTGGGCGCGCGAATTGGCTCCGCATATTCTGGTCAACGCCGTCGCCCCCGGCCCCACCGATACGGCGATGCTCGACGCGGATGAGAATCAGCGCGCCGAAGAACTGGCCGGCGTCCCGCTGGGCCGCATTGCTTCACCGGCGGAAATCGCCGCGTCCGTTACCTTTTTGGCCGGACCTGACGGAGCATTTTTCACCGGCCAATGTATCAGCCCCAACGGCGGCGCCGCGATGTTTTGATTCGGTTAATACATCCAATCCAATCGACCCGTCGCCGGTTCCAGAATTTCCCAGCCTCGCAATTCGATCAATTTTCTCCCGTTCCAATCGACGCGCGGCGCCGCGGCGAAAAGAGGCCGCCCCTGGCGCCAGGGAAACGTTGAATCGGTGACTATCCAATTCTCCATCGCCCCTTGGGACATGCCGTGCGAAATCTCCATATTCAATGGCGAATCAGACGATTTCCGCCGGTCGATCACGATCAGAAAATGCCCCCCGACCGTGATGAAAAAACCTTCGCCCGGCAAATGCGCCACGAATGCCTCCCCAGCGCTCGAAGCCCCATCACCGATTTTTTCCCAATGCTCGATATAGGGCTGATCCACACCCTCCCCCAGCATCCGCCTTCCACTTTCATCCAGAAATTTCAACTTCCCAATATCGCGCCCGCCCGTCGGCGGCTGAAAGTCGATCCACCGTTTCCATACCCAGGCATCGCTCTCTTGTTCCAATATTCCCGCGAACCCTTCCTGCCGAGCCAGCCAGTCGCGCTGAATGTTGCCGCATTGGTTGAGTGAATCAATTCCTAAAAATGAAGGCCGCCCCGCGGGAATCCGCAGGTCGGCATAATGCCGCGCTGCCTGGAGCCACCAGACTCGCGTCGTGGTGTCCTCCCTTCCGTCGGGCCAGCGGATGTAGCGGCGCGTCCAGACTCCGGTGAGTGATGACTGCCCCATCTTTGACAGCATGGTGTCCAATCTAGCACAGCCCGCTGCACCTTCGACAGGCATATCCGTATGCCGACGCACAGTGCGCGGGCAAAGATTCGCGCGATCGGGGCAGGATGCACCCCATTTGGGATGAAACAGGCGGGGTTTGGCCCAGTGGCATCGCGGTTGCAACTGCCCGGCCGACAGGTTGGTCCCGCCGCACGGCGTAGGTGTCCGCTCGCCAATGAGGCCGCAGGGCATCGAGTTTCGGTACAACCGGTTTTCCCGGTCTAGGCCGTCCGATCAACACCAGTGGGTTGGCTTTGGGATCTCGGATTCCCCGATGTGCCGCCCATAGGGGCGGAAACATATCTACAAACGCCAATCTGAGTCCATCGCCCTCTACTACTACGTGTCAGGAGTCCCCATGAAAGGCGCTACCAAAGCCCTGCTTGCCGCTTTTATTCTCGCGTTGCTCTTCTCCCCCATGACCACCAAGGCCGATCCCCTCAAGATCGGCTATAGCGACTGGCCCGGCTACACCGCCTGGCAGGTTGCGATCGAAAAAGGGTTCTTCAAGGATGCCGGCGTCGATGTCCAATTCATCTGGTTCGACTACGGACCGAGCATCGATGCCTTTTCGGCCGGCAAGATCGACGCCGATTGCATCGTGGCCGGCGATGCCATCGTCACCGGCGCGGGAGGAAAACTCTCGACGGGCATCCTGCTTGAAGACTACTCCAACGGCAACGATATGATCATCGGCAAGCCCGGCATTGAGACCCCTAAGGACCTCAAGGGGAAAACGGTCGCCGTCGAGTTCGGCCTGGTTGAACATGAGTTGCTCCTTCAGGCCTTGGAAACCAGCGGCCTGACCGATACCGACATCACCCTCAAAAAGATCGCGACCAACGATGCGCCGCAGACGCTGGCATCGGGGAAGGTGGATGCGGTCGGATGCTGGTATCCGATTTCCGGCCAGACACTCAAGCTGGTCGGCGGCTCCAAGCCGGTCTTCACCAGCGCCAATGCTCCGGGGCTGATCTTTGACGAATTGGCCGTCAGCAAGGAAAGCCTCGCCGCCCGCCGCGACGATTGGAAAAAGGTCGTCGGTGTCTGGTTCCGCACCATGGATTTCATCAACGATCCCAAGACGCACGATGAAGCCGTCAAGATCATGGCCACCAAGGTCAACGTCCCCGTCGATGAGTATTCCAAGAGCCTGGGTGGCACCGCGCTGCTCGACCTCAACGCCAACCTCAAGGCGTTCCAGAAGAGCGATGCGATGCTTTCGATCTACGGGTCGATGAAGATCTCCAACAACTTTTACATGAAGTATCAGGTCTACAAAGATTCGCAGGATACCGACAAATACGTGACGACGCGGTTGATCGAGGAAGTGACCGGCAAAAAGCCGTCCGATGCCCAGTGATGGATTAAGTCGCCTTGATTTTCCTACGCCCAGTGAAGAGTTTTTGTAACCGGGAGTAGTCGTGAAACGCCGTCCGAGTTGGCTGGCCATTCGAGAGCCCCTTTCGCCCCGCAAGGCGATGGCGCTCAAGTTCACCAGCTTCCTGTTGCCGCTGGCCCTCTGGTGCCTGGTCAGTTACGTACCATGGATCTGGCACCCCATGATCCTGATTACCAACAGCGGCGATTCGGATCTGTTCGTCAACGGCGAGCGTTTCGAGCGGAAAGCTTTCGATAATGAAAACGCCGGCCTGATCAAGGACGGCCTCAAGCCCGGTCAGGGAATTCCGGCCAATCCGGTCTTCCTCCCCGCGCCCGATAAAGTTTTTAAGGCGTTTTTCACGGCGTTCACGACTCCGCCCTACTCCAAGGGTGATCCCTGGCTGCACCAGAGCCTCTGGCATAGCATTCAGATCATCTTTTGGGGATTTGTCACCTCGGCGATCCTCGGCGTGCCGATGGGAATCCTCGCCGGGACGTTCGACGCATTCTCAAAACTATTTGAGCCGTTCATCGACTTCATCCGTTACATGCCAGCGCCGGCATTTGGCGCGCTCTGCGTGGCGTTGCTGGGGATTGATGACGGTCCCAAGATCGCCATCATCTGGATTGGAACATTTTTCCAGATGGTGCTGGTGGTCGCCAACACCACGCGATTATTGGATGTCGGGCTGCTCGAAGCGGCGCAGACGCTGGGCGCCAGCCGGACTCGTCTGGTGGCCAACGTGATTCTTCCCGGGATTCTGCCGAATCTGTACAACGACATGCGAATTCTCATCGGGTGGGCCTGGACGTATCTGATCGTCGCGGAGCTGATCGGCGCCAGCAGCGGGATCAGTTGGTTCATCAACCAGCAGGGGAGGCACTTCCACTTTGACAATGTCTTCGCGGGGATCATGATGATCGGGATCATCGGGCTGGTATGCGATCAATTTCTGGCGGCGCTAGGGACGTATTTGTTCCCGTATTTGCCCAATCGCCGGGGCAAAACGATCGTCACGGCGATCTTCGGCGCCTTTACGTTCCTGCCGCAGCGGATGATCATCGAGCGCATGCGGGCCCGCCATGCCCGCCGCCGCGAGCAGGCGGCCGGATTGCCCCCAGTGAATTCAATCGTCAAGCCGATCGTTGAGCCCTTCCCGACCGAACGTTCCGCTGGAGCAGGAATCGTCGATGTCTCAGTCACTTGAGCTTCCCAGCTATCTGGAAAAGGAACCGGCGGTCGCGGAGCGATTTGGCAGAATCTATCAGCGCCCCGTCGTCCTCGACGTCTGCGGGCTGGGTAAATTATTCAATGCCGCCAGCGGCGCCGTCGAAGCTCTCCGCGAGATCAGCTTCAAAGTCCATCGCCGCGAGTTCATCTGCGTCATCGGACCTTCCGGCTGCGGCAAATCCACCCTCATCCGAATTCTCGCCGGCCTCGATTATCCGACCAGTGGAAAAGTCACCCTCGACAGCCACGAAGTCTCCGGCCCCGGCCCCGACCGCGGGATGGTCTTTCAAAATTACACGCTATTCCCCTGGCTCACCGTCAAAAAAAATATCATGTTCGGCCCGCGCATGCAGGGGCATAAATCCAGCGTTTCTGAAGCCGAGGCGCGACAGTGGATCAAAATGGTCGGCCTCGAACGCTTCGAGAACGCGTATCCCAATCAGCTTTCGGGCGGGATGAAACAGCGCGTGGCCATCGCCCGCACGCTGGCCAATCAGCCGCGCATCGTCCTGATGGATGAGCCCTTTGGCGCCCTCGACGCGCAGACCCGCTGCCAGATGCAGGCGTATCTCCAGCAGATATGGCTCAACGTCGACGTGACGATTTTATTTATCACGCACGATCTCGACGAAGCCATTTACCTGGCCGACCGGATTGTCGTGCTCGACGCCCATCCCGGTCGGATCGCGGAGATCATCGAGGTGCCTCTTCCGCAGCCGCGCACGCCCGACCAATTCATTCATCCCCGTTTCCTCGCGACGCGC